>CALDNM010000210.1 GCA_937915045.1 uncultured Clostridia bacterium | reverse complement strand
CATCTCTTATCCACCTTGTCAGGCCGTAGATACTCTCGCTCGATCTTTTCCTGGAGCAAGTGGAGACTCCTGGCTTCATCCTCAAGTATCGACTTTGTCTCTTCCGGATGCATGCCTGCTTTTCTGCTGAGTTCATCACCAAGCTCGCGAAGCTTGTCCATATCTGCAAAGAACCTGTCATCCGGCGCTTCTCTTGGAATGAATCCTGCAATGAGCATCCTTATATATCTTGACTCTGTCATGCAGGCGTTCTTTGCCTTTTTCTTAAGATCCTCTGCTTCCTTCTTGTTCATCCATATCTGTTTCTTTATGCTTCGTTTCATTTGCCTGTCCTTTCTGTTTCTGTAAGTTAAGGCGCAGCGGCATGCTGCGCCCGGGGTCTCAGGGGTATCCCCTGCATATCCTGCGTGAGGGAGTGCGTACTCCTGAATGCTTTGCTTGCTAAAGATAGCGGAAACACTTTTCCTGCTGTCTACCTTTCCATTCCGGCTGATTTTTCTCTCACCTTAGGTTCCGTCCTTACCACTTTTATCCCTTCAGAAGTCCTGAAAAACTCTTCCGGGCTCCTGAACATTTCGGTGTATTTCTTCTCCATATCCGGCGGAAGCGACAGGAATTTCTCGCTTTCTATGGGTGCATAGCAGACAAAAAAGGTGCCTGACATAACGTCCATCAGACGTCCGTCATCACCGTATATAGCTCTGTTCGGAGGCAGTCCCATGAGCTTTCCCCCCTCGTTGCACACTATGGCAACATCATCTTCGAAGGGCATATATTCCTCTATCATGCCTCCGACTGCCTGTTGCATCGATGAAAGACTGTCGTCAATCTCGATCATCTTCGCTTCCTCCCCCGGCTTTACCAGCAGCACTTTCATAGTGTCTGCTTTCGAAAAGTTGTCGCCTTCTGACAGTGCAAGGCTGCTTCCGTTGTCCCATGCCACATGGATCTGACCGATATCATCTACTGATGTCACCGTTCCTCTAAGCCCACTTGGCATTTTGTCCTCTCCTGCCATCTCACTCAGCACCACTCTGGTGCCCTTCATATATTCTTCTGATACTCTTTCAGCGTTCATAATTATCATTCCTTTCTGCTTTATAATTCAGCATCCTATGCGTATGCATAAGTTCATCGTTCATGTCTTTTCCATATTTCGGCGGCACAGCTCTTACCCTGTAATCACTTCCAAGGACTCCTTCAAGAGCCTTTGTCATGTCCCTTCCGGCTTTGTCATTATCAAGATGGAAGGCTATCTCACTCACTTCCTTATGCCGGTCAAGGAACATAGAAAGTGCTGCAGGCACTTTGACTCGTGACGGATCGGTACTCGGCTGATACACTCCTGCAAGAGAAAGCATATGACCTTCCGGCATTCTCCCTATCCTCATCTTTTCAAGTGTCGCAAATGACAGAAGGTCTATAGCGCTCTCAAAGACATGGACCGCACTTCCTTTTCCTTCGATACGGAAACTGTATCTCTTATCACTTCCGGCGGCATCTCCCATGATCCTCGCAGGTTTTGTTGCCCGAAAGCTCGCATACCTTGCTGTTCCGCTTTCATCGAATCCAAGGAATATGCAGTTCCTGTGCGGCACTGACTCATAGATCAGACTTTTTTCTAAGCAGCGTTCTACGAGGTCTCTATCTATCCCGCGATCTATAAGATAACGGATCACCTGATCATTGGTGCTGTTCTTCTCCGGAAGAAGCAGCTTCCTTTCCTTCTTCTCTTCCTTTTGCTGTACTAAAAAAGGAGGGCTGCTTCCCTCCGCGTTCAGTATCATTCCCACAGCTTCTGAGAATGGATGACCTCTTACTTTTACCAGATAGTCAAGCGCCGATGCTCCGCCGAATCCTCTCGACCACCACATCCACTTGCCGTTTGAGATCGACATACTGTCATGACTCCTGGTCGAATAATTCTCGCCGGACACCTTGACTAGGTCTCCCGGATCACACAGTCTGAGATACGTCAGAAGATCCATCTCCCTCGCCCTTTCTACCTGTTCTTTATCGTAATATGGCATTACATTTTCCTCCTTCCATAAAAAAAGGACGCCGTAAGCGTCCAATGTA
>CALDNM010000209.1 GCA_937915045.1 uncultured Clostridia bacterium | reverse complement strand
GCGAAATTTTGAGAGATTCAGGAACCGTATCATAATGGCGATGAATGCATAGCAGCATCGACATGATACTATTAGAATAGAAAAACCTGCGAGCAGCTGATGCCGCTCGCAGAAAAAAATACTTATGTTATTTTATTGGATATGGGCTCCACCCCAACATTTGACATAGAGCCTTTTTGAATAGAATAGATTAACTATCGATCTAACAACCGGTCTACCAGAACCAGATAAACATATCGATCACGAATACCGGCAACAGTATCGCGCATGACCATGCCATGTATCCGAAGAATGACGGCATCTTGACACCGTTTTCTTCAGCTATGGATTTGACCATGAAGTTCGGCGCGTTTCCGATATATGTGTTGGCTCCCATGAATACAGCACCGGCTGATATAGCCATCAGGTCAGCAACCTGTACAATACCGACCTTAGTGACGATACCTGAGGTAAATCCAACAGATCCCGCAGTAGTCAGGAATACAAGATACGTAGGTGTGTTATCGAGGAACGATGACAGCGCGCCTGCAGCCCAGAAGTACTGAGCAGGATGTGTGAGTCCGAGCGCCGCGCCGTTCGCCTTGAGAAGCGCGAGTGCCGGGATCATCGTTAAGAATATACCGATGAACAGCTTCGCTACCTCAGCGATAGGAGCATAACTGAAATCGTTCGCTTCGTGCCATTCTTTCTTCGTCGTCTTGAGCGACAGGAACGCGGCAAGCAATATGATGCCGAGTTCGAGCACGCTGTTCCACGGGAAGACGATATCCTTGAACACTCTTATGCCTGTGAGCACTCCTGTTGACTGATTCATAAATGCAGGAAGCTTAGTAACGAGCCCCTGGAGCAGTACAGCGAATACGATCATGACCAGGAAGATGAAGTTGTGAGCTCCGTCGATCCTGATAGGCTCTTTAACATGTTCATTTCCGAGCATGTCCTGAGGGCTCCTGCCGTTCGCGAGATCCTTCTTGTAATACTTATTGTCTATGATGAAGAATATTACCATCAGTATCGCGACGTTAAGAATAAGTATAGGCGCGAGGTGCATCGTCCAGAAGAACGGTACATTTCTCAAATATCCCATGAAGAGCGGAGGGTCGCCGACAGGTGTCAGGCAGCCGCCCATGTTTGCTACTAAGAATATACAAAATATAATGACATGCGCTTTTTTCTCTCTCCACGCGTTAGCTCTTATGAGCGGTCTGATCATCAGCATAGCCGCGCCTGTAGTTCCTACCCAGCTCGCGAGCGCTGTACCGATAAGCAGAAGTATTATGTTCGTCTTAGGCTTTCCGACAATAGTACCTTTTACGACTATGCCTCCAGCTACTACGAACAGTCCGAACAGCAGTCCTATGAACGGTACAAAGTCAAGCAGTACCATCTCGAGAGTCTGATACCACATCTCTCCCGCTCCGTAAAAAATCGCGAACGGAACGAGGAATGTCAGTGACCAGAACACTGCTACCCAGAGCTGATTTTTTTCCCACCATTCCGCTTTTACGAGCGGGAAGATGGCGATTGACAGAAGCATGCCTACAAACGGTATGATACTCCAGATAGGAAGTGTCTTTCCTATATCTACAGTACCCGCCTCCGGATGCGAAGCAGCCTGTGCCAGAAGACCGGTGCACAATATCATCAGTGCAGCGGCAAAGAACAACTTAATGTACTTTTTCTGAAACATACTTTTAAACATAACTAATTAGCTCTCCTCTTTTCTGATTAATTTAGTTAATCTATCTTTTTGCTCTTGTCTTTGAAACTCATACCCGTATTGGTAAAAGTCCAAGATGTCAGCATCTTTGACGATCTCCTGCAGAGGCGTCCCGACCTCCGCTTTTTCTGAATGATGTCTCACGGCCAGCGCGATCTCTTCGATCTCATCTTCCGTAAACAGTCCGAGTCCTCTCAGGAACTCCCTGACCGGCTCATATCCGGCCTCAGCGTGTCCCGGCTGCTTCCCCGTAAGGATCCTTCCGAAATCATGCACCGAACACGCGCACGCCGCGATCTCCGGATCTTCTCCCCGCTTCTCCGCGAGGATCGAGCCCATCCTGCCGGCGCTTGCCATATGTACTCTTTCCCAGTCAGCAGGCTGATCCCTTCTTTCATCCGGGATCTCCGCCGCGTATTTATCTATGACTCTGAGGAGCGCTCTCTGGAGCTCGAATACTCTGTTCATCCGCTTCCTCCTATTTGTGATAAGGCTCATGCCTCAGGATCTTGAAACTCCTGTACACCTGCTCCAGCAGTATCGCCCTCATGAGCTGATGAGGAAACGTCATCTTCGAAAACGAAATCTTTTCATCCGCTCTCGCGCTCACATCCCCCGACAGACCATTCGATCCGCCGATCACGAAAGCCACACGGCTTGTCCCCGCCAGCGCAAGATCTTCAAACTTTTCCGACAATTCTTCGCTGGAAAGAGGCTTCCCATTTATCTCAAGAGTGATCACATGATCTCCCTTATCTATCTTCTTCAGTAATTTTTCCCCTTCTTCATCTATATCATCCGAAGGGCTTTCCTTCACTTCGACTATTTCGAGACTGCAGTAAGGCCTCAGCCTCTTCGCGTATTCACCGCACGCGTCGGTCCAGTACTTTTCCTTCAGTCTGCCCACACATACGATCTTTATATCCATCATGAGCTACACCTCGAATACCGGACTCAGCCCGCTTCTCGAGAATACTCCCAGCTTCAGCGATCCGCCTACCGCGAGCCCCGCGTCTTCGAGCATATTGGTCACCGTCAGCTTCGCGAGCTCCGGTGTGTTGTTGTTTCCGCTCAGATGCGACAGAAGGATCTTTCTGTCCTTGTGCTTCTGCTGCTCCAGCCTTATGATGCACTCCGCCGCCGCTTCGTTTGAAAGATGTCCCTTATCTCCCATGATACGCCTCTTCAGGAAATACGGATATCTTCCCGATTCGAGTACATGCGGCTCGTGATTCGCTTCGAGCGACAGTATGTCCGCCCCGCTTATCTCATCTATGATCTCGTCGCTCACGAACCCGGTGTCCGTGACGATACTGATCTGTTTGTCTTCACAATAAAAAGAGAAGCCCACCGGTTCCGCAGCATCGTGTGATATCCTGAACGACTTTACGCTTATGTCGCCTATATCAAATATACTGCCGCTGTCGAATACCTTTTGTCGGTCTTCTTCTACTAATCCCTCTAGCTTTTTCCAGGTGCCCTGATTCGAATATACCGATACGTCGGGACATCTTTTCGCTGTGACACGAAGTCCCTTTATATGATCGCTGTGTTCGTGAGTTATCACGATCCCCCGCAGCTTCTCCGGATCTGTATCTGTTTCGGCCAGTCCCTCGAATATTTTTTTGCCGCTGATGCCGGCATCTACCAGAAGAGCGGAACGGTCGCTTTGTACCAGATAACAATTTCCGCTGCTCCCGCTGGAGAAAGAGCAAAAACTCAGACTCATGCCGGATCCCCTATACTTATAAACATGGCTTTATAATACTATACTTCATTTTAGTTTTCAAGTATGTTTAATGAATTGCGACAATTCAGATGCCGATAGTATATTTTTTAACGATCCCCGCTATTGCTTGTTTTTCAAGGTTGTGAGATACTATACACATGAGTATTTTGAATATATATACGGACGGAGCGTGCTCCGGAAACCAGAATAAAGAAAACATCGGCGGATGGGGCGCTGTGCTCGAATACGGAGAGCACAAAAAGGAACTCCACGGCGGAGAAAAAAACACAACGAACAACCGAATGGAAATGACCGCCCTCCTGAAAGCCTTCGAAGCCCTCAAGCGCGACGGCCAGACCATAAGGATATTCTGCGACAGCTCATACCTCATGAACTGCTTCCGCGAAAAGTGGTACGTCAAATGGAGAAAGAACGGCTGGAAGACCTCCGGCAAAAAGGACGTCGAAAACCGCGACCTCTGGGAAGCGCTGCTCCCGTTCCTCGATCTCCACGACATAAAATTCTACCGTGTCAAAGGCCACGTCGATCCTGACGGCACAGCGACACCACTGAAAAAAACCTACACGAAGTTCACCGAATGGAACGGCGCTGATTTTTCATACGACGATTTCATCTACATAACGAGAATGAACGTGCGGTGCGACGAACTCGCGAACGAAGGCGTCGACGAACTCAGATGAGGAGAATGCAGTAATGGCGAAAACGGCTTTTCGAGACGCGGTCCTCGACAGATTATGGTCCGCGCAGGATAAAGAATATAAGAAATTCGACGACAGGCTCACCCCCGGCGCCGACCCCGAAATGAAGATCGGCGTCAGGAAACCCGCTCTTCGCGCGATCGCTAAAGATATCGTGAAAGGTGATTTTCGAAAATATATAAACGAACTTCCCGAAAAATGTTACTGGGAAGAACGTCTCCTCCACGGTATGATCACAGGCTATGCGAAAGTCGGACACAGCGAATGGGAAGAAATGATCCGTGATTTCGTACCTTATATAACAGACTGGTCGATCTGCGATTCGGTTGTGACGACACAGAAACGTATCAAAAAAGAGGCCGACATGACATGGCCTCTCACACTTGGATATCTCCGTTCGAAGCGCCCGTTCGATATACGGTTCGGCGCTATTGTATGTCTTGACTACTATATAGATGACACGTATACAGATCTCATCCTTCCGGAGTTCGTCCGGATAAGCGAAAGTGTCACGAGCAGGATCCCCGCCGAAAAACTGCGTCTCAGAAAAGGTGAAGCTCCGGGCGATGAATATTATACTATGATGGGATGCGCGTGGTGCCTCGCCGAATGCTGCGCGAAGTTTCCCGAAAAGGCATTTGCTGTTCTAAAGAGCGGGCGTCTTGATCCCGTCACCCAGAACAAGGCCATACAAAAAGCCCGCGAATCATATCGCGTTTCCGATGAGAACAAAACGTATCTCAAAACTCTTAAAATGATCTAATTCTGTGTGGAAAGTCCTGACCCGGAAAGGTCTATGCTCTTGCCGAGATATGTAGGCTCAGGCTTGTATATGCACTGCACGAAATCTTTGTCGCGCGCGAGTATCTCACGCGTGCTCCATATTATCTGTTCTGAATATTTCTGCTGGTTCGAGCAGACGCCGACAGCGCTCACTCCGAGTTTTTCCGCGATATAGAGCGCTCTGTACATATGATATTTCTGTGTCACAACGATCATCTTCGACGCGCCGAACACATCGCGGGCCCGGTACATGGATTCATATGTGGAAAATCCCGCGTGATCCAGAAAAATATCGTTCGACGGTACTCCGGCAGAGGCCGCGTAATTCCTCATGCATTTCACTTCGTTATAATCGACGCTGCCATTGTCCCCCGAAAGAAGGAGCTTCGGCGCTATTCCTTTTTTGTAGAGCGATATCGCCACATCAAGTCTGTCGCGAAGTATCGCGCTTGGTGTACCGTCCGACTTGACGGCAGCTCCGAGGACCAGTATGCACTGCGCGTTTTCCGTTTTCAGCTCCTCGAGCTGATCCTTGGAAAAAGTGATATCTGTACTGCTTACTGTAGAAGTGATATTGCTGCTTTCGGAAAATACTACGACAAAATTCACGACCAATACAACAAGAATGACCGCGATAAAAATTTTGAATATCAATAAAAGCATCTTTCCGATGACGCGCATAAAAACCTCGATTCTTCTTATGAGCATAACTGAAAGATGCCTTATTTTCAATAGATGTTACAGTATTGTTATGTTACCGCGAGACTATTTTTCAAGCCTTATATGTGCCGCCGCGGCATGTCCGGAAAGCCCTTCACCGTTCGCCAGATCTTCCACAAGAGGAGCAAGCTCTCTGCTCGCCGCAGCCGTCATGCTCTGGTGCGTGCAGACCTTAAGGAATGTCCCTACCCATACGCCTCCTGTGTATCTCGCCGCTCCAAGAGTCGGCAGGGTGTGGTTCGTCCCCGACGCGTAATCGCCGAAAACTTCAGCTGTGTTCTGTCCTATGAAAAGCGAGCCGTAATTATGGACAGCCTCCTTCGCTTTTTCACGATCCTTCTCCGCTATGCAGAGCTCCAGATGCTCCGGCGCGTAATCGTTCGCGTATCCTATAGCCTCTTCAAGACTTGAAGCGAGGAGCACTTCCCCGTAATCTCTCCATGACGCTCCGGCGATCTCCTTAGTATCTAAGGTTTCAAGTTCCTTTTCTACTGCTTCTATCACCGCGAGTCCCAGTTTCTCATCTGTGACCACAGCGATGCCCTTCGCGACTCTGTCGTGCTCCGACTGCGCCAGGATATCCGCGGCTATGACTTCAGGATCTGCCGTCTCATCGGCTATGCAGAGTACCTCGCTCGGTCCCGCGAGGAAATCTATCCCCACTTTCCCATAGCACTGGCGCTTCGCCTCAGTCACATAACTGTTTCCCGGACCGACGATCTTATCGACCGGTCTTATCTCGTCCGTGCCATAAGACACGGCCGCTATCGCCTGAGCTCCGCCCATAGCGTATATCTCGCGCACTCCCGCAATATCCATCGCGACGAGAGTTTTCGGATGGACTTTCCCGGTCCCCTTCATCATCGGGGAGCAGGCTATGACCCTCTTCACTCCCGCGACCTTCGCCGGTATCCCGAGCATGAGCGCCGTCGAATACAGCGGATACCCGCCTCCCGGCACATAGCAGCAGACATTCTCCACCGGTATGACCCTGTGTCCGAGATGTATGCCCTTCTGAGGCTGAAAATCTTCGAGCGCGCCGAACGCCTGTCTCTGAGCTCCCGCGAACGCTTCGATATTCGCCGCCGCGGCCTTGATCTCTTCGATCTCCTTATCGTCTACCTGCTCGTAAGCCTCCTGTATCTCGTCCGCCGAGACGCGAAGAGCGTCCCTTCTGCAGTCGTCGAATTTCTCGTTCAGCTCGTATATCACTTTATCGCCTTCGGCCCTGACGCGGTCGATTATCGCCCTCACGTCATCCGTCAGCGTATCCGCGGAAGCGAGTGTCCGCGGCTTAGCTTTCTTTAATTCCTTCATATTATATCTCTCTGTATTTAGTGGACTTCCACCGTTATATACTTCTCTGATTTTTTGCTCTTGTTATTCGGGTTCACGGCCTTGACCTTGACTATGTACTGGCCGGCAGTGCGGAATATATATTCCTTTGCCTGCGCGTAAGTGTATTCTGAGCTCCAGTCCTTATCAGGCTCCTTGATCTCGACTTTGAGCGTGCTCGTTATATCCTTCGACGGGATCGAAGCCGTCACATTCAGCAGCGCGTCAGTCTCTCCTGCCGCGGCCGTACGTGTTTCCGATGCCGTGATCGTCGGTTTAGCCGTATCAGCCACCTTGAACTGGTAAGACTTGCTGGCTTTGCCGCAGTACTTGTCGTATACGTAGTAAGTCACTTTATACGTGCCTGTCGTCTTCGTAGAGAATTTCGATGTGCTTACCGTCTTCCACGCGCCGTCAGTATATTTCTGCAGTTTAGAGATCGAAAGCTCGGACGTGATGTCCTGGTTCGCGTTCGTGTTCTTCGCCTTTACTCCGGACTTCATCGATTTCACTGTATACGCCGATCCGTACTGTATAGTAGTCTTCTTGTTCTTTGAGATCGTGATCACAGGTTTCCTGAGTTTGAAATTCGGATTGCCCGATGCCGGATCTGTCGGATCCCAGTTCATGCCTGTGCTCGAATATGATTTAAGCGCTTTAGGTTTCCCGAGCTTGCTGAGTTTTGAGCTCGAATAGATCGTGACTCTGGTCCCGGCAGGGCACTTGTCATATATCCATTTAGCGTCGATGCAAGCAAGCCGCACGCATCCGTGTGAAGCCACTGTGCCGAGTTTATTGAACTGAGCCGTCGACTGCGAATTTCTCGTATATTTATAGTACCAGACAGAATGGAACAGGATATCACTCGTGATATTCGTGCAGTACTGCCCCTTGACATCATCCATCAGCACGCCCCATCTCTGTTTTTTTCCGATGTGGAACGTACCGGACGGCGTCCTTGAACCGCCCGTAGATACGAGCATAGCCCTGAACGGTGTCCATTTGCCGTTTACTTTCTTATATACTGTCGCGACATTGCGCTTCTTGTTGACCTTGATCCAGTACGTCGACTTCGTCGCCTTAGTGACTGTCGCCGCGTGGACGTCGGACGCCCCCATGAGCGACAGCGCCGGCGACATAGTCACCGCGACCGCCAGCATGCAGATGACAGCAATAATTTTTCTTCCCTTTTTCATATTGAATTTCTCCTGATCCCCCGCGTATCAAGACACATCTCAGCGGGTATTCTTCGTGCCTTTTTTTATTATATCATACTTGCGGCGCCATTCTATCTCAATATTGTAATATTGAAAAACGCATAGGCGCGTTGTATAATTTTTTTATGAGCTTTTTAGAATTACTGCTGACCGCGGTCAGCCTCGCCATGGACGCTTTCGCCGTCTCTATATGCAAAGGCCTTTCCGTACCTGAAGCGGATATCAAAAAAGCCGCGACAGCAGGGCTCTGGTTCGGCGCGTTCCAGATGCTGATGCCGATAATAGGCTACTTCGCCGGGACATCGTTCAGCAAGTTCGTCACACAGATAGACCACTGGATCGTCTTTGTGATACTCGCTCTTATCGGCGGCAATATGATCAGAGAGGCCATGAAAGAATCCTGTCCGGTACCCGGTTTCGGCGCGAAGGAAATGTTTCCTCTTGCCGTAGCCACCAGTATCGACGCTCTCGCGATAGGCGTTTCATTCGCTTTCCTTAAAGTCGACATCTGGGCGTCTTCGTCAATGATCGGTATAGTAACATTTTTCCTGTCCGCGGCAGGCGTATATGTCGGCAGCGTATTCGGGATGAAATATAAAAAAAGCGCCGAGATCGCGGGAGGCATCGTCCTCATACTGATCGGTCTCAAAGTCCTTATCACACATTTAATGAGCGGCGCGGGCTGAAGGTAAAATCATCATTCATCATCATAAACGCAGAAACGACGGATCGAAATGATCCGCCGTTTCTGTTTGGTAGTTTTACATTATTATATTATATTGAAAAGTGAAAACTTGATTAAGCTGTATGTTCGTCGTGGTTCCCATCATCTTTTGATGTGAGGTTCCCGCCGCGCTTAGCAACGATGCCTTCATATCTCTTGTACATGAGAAGAGCTACTACTGCGAACAGTACAGGTCCTGCTATCGACCAGATAGTCGTCTGCTTGTCTCCGTCCATCCAAGGCTGGATGATAGCGAACACGTTCGCGAATCCGAGCATGAATGTGACTACGACTGACCAGATCATTGTAGTCGACTTTTTCTTGAACATCTGGAAAGGTCTCTCCAGGTTGTCAAGTTTCTTGAAAGCCGGGAACGCGCCTGAGATGAACATGTAAGGAATAGTCATTCCTACATTTACCATAGCCGTCAGGATGAGGAAGAACTTCGACATCGAGTCGCCGCCGAATGCTACGAGTACGATCATGATGCATACTACTGTGCACTGGATCTTCATAGCGTTTACAGGCATTCCGTCTGACTCTCTCGTGTGACCCATTTTGCCCGGCCACAGTTCATCAGGCGTACCGTCGATGATCTGCTTGAGCGGTGAGTACGAAAGTGTGAAGAACGCGCCGAGAAGAGCGAGTGCCATAGCAAGTCCGTAAAGTCTCGCGATCAGGCTGCCCAGCATCGCCTGTGTTGCCACTGACGCGCCGAACGCGCTTCCAAGTCCTATGCCGAAATATTTCATTACTATATATGAGCAGTTTCCGAGGTTTACCATAGGGTTCGCCATTACTTCATGCCAGTTCGTGAACGATCCGACGAGGAGTATGAGGAGCGAATAGCCTATTACTACTACTGCCGCGGCGATAAGTACGCCTTTAGGGAATGTCTTGTTAGGGTTCTCTGTCTTATCAACGAGTCCGCCGACTGCTTCGAGGCCGCCATAAGCGAACAGAGCGTATACGATGAACGCGAGCGTCAGGATAGGGTTGCCGTTGTAGTCAGTGTTTGTCGAGTGGACGAGTGATGACATGCCGTGGAATGGCTCAGCCATCTGTCCGTGGTTCGCGATAACTATGATTATCGATCCGATCAGTACTACGATGTTTACTATGACTACCGCGGTACCGCCGACAGACGTGACTTTCTTGATCTTGTCCAGCCCCTTCGTGCCGATGAATGTAACCAGTATCAGGAATATGACACCGAGTACACCTAACGCCCTTGGGCCGGTCAGGAAATTCAGTCCGAACAGATGCCACTGCTGTGTTGTATCAGCTCCGAAGATGGCGTTCGAGATAGGTACCCAGATACCTGATCCGATGTTTACCATCCAGATTACATATGATGTATACCACATGAATGTTCCTACGAACGCGTATTTCGCTCCGACGGATTTTTCCATCCATGAATAGATTCCGCCTGTTTCGTTTTTGAAAGCTGAACCATATTCAGCTACCATGAACGCGTAAGGTATAAAGAATGTGATGCCTGCGAGAATGAACCATGGAATAGAAGCATAGCCCATCTTGTAGAATGCTCTCGGGATGTTATTGAAGCCGTATACCGATGTGAATATCATCAGTATCAGCGACATGAGCCCGAGCTTTTTCGCGTCAACTTTTGCCATTTCTTTTGTTCCTCCTAATAATTAAATGAATAAATACATTTTGTAAAACTTTTATATATATGCTTCATTGATATAAAACTATATAATGACTATTTAAGGTTCTCCGGGTTCAGACACTCGAGTTCAGGAATGACGAACCTGCCGTCTTTTCTGATGAGTCTGTCGTCGAAGTATATTTCTCCGCCGCCGAAATCTTCTCTCTGGATAAGTACAAGATCCCAGTGGATCGCCGAATTGTTTCCGTTCGGCGCGTCTTCATAAGACTGTCCCGGTGTGAGATGGATGCTCCCGCATATCTTCTCGTCGAAGAGCGTGTCCTTCATCGGATCCATCACATATGGGTTGATGCCGAATGAGAATTCTCCGAAATATCTCGCGCCTTCGTCTGTATCGAGCACCGCGTTTATCCTGTCGGTGTCGTTCGCCGTGGCTTCTACTATTTTTCCGTCCTTTATAAGGAACCTGATATTTTCGAATGTGAATCCCTGCTGCTCCGAAGGAGTGTTGTAAGCGATCGTCCCGTTCATCGACTCTTTTACAGGAGCCGTGTAGACTTCGCCGTCAGGGATGTTCATAGTGCCCGCGCATTTGACAGCCGGGATGTCTTTGATCGAGAATCTCAGATCCGTCCCCGGCCCCACGAGCCTGACTTTGTCCGTCGCGTTCATGAGACTTACGAGTTTGTCCATCGCCATGCCCATCTTTTTGTAATCGAGTGTGCAGACTTTGAAATAGAAATCCTCAAACGCTTCGAGGCTGCTGTTGGAGAGCTGAGCCATGGCGAGATTCGGATAACGGAGGATGACCCACTTGGTGTTGTTCACCCTGTAGTCGAGTGTCGGCGCCATGATCTTCATATACTTGTTCATGTTTTCCGCCGGTACATCGGATAGTTCTGCCGCGTTGTCCGTGCCTTTGACTTTTATGTAGCACTGCATACGCTTCATCTGTTCCAGCTGGATCTCGTTTTCCAGCCCTATCTGTCCATCGTCAGCATTCATGAGGATCGCGCGCATAACGCGTGAATCTCTGTTCCTCACGAAAGGGACACCGCCGGCTTTATAGATATCTCCTATAAGCGCTGTGACGAGACCCTTCGTCGCTTCGCCTTCATAATCTATAAGTACGTTCTCTCCCGGCTTTACACTGACCGAATAGTCCACGAGCAGATCTGACAGTTTTGCTATCCTCTCGTCCATTATCTTTTCCCTCCATGCTCAGTCTCAACCTAAGCTTTTTATTATAAATACATACACTTTTGGCCCACTTTCCCTGAGCCAATTGCTATTATAACCGTTGAAAAAAGCGTGTCAACCCCTTGAAAAATGGGCGTTCACGCTCTTTAAGCTATTTTTGACTTATACTCTGATGACAAAATAGTTATTAAGTCATCTTTGACTTGTATCGCAGTTTTTAAGTCATTATCGATTTGAAAAAACTTTTTTGTTTTTTTGTGTATTTTCTGCTTTTCCGACTCCGTATTTACGTATGAGACGCGACGCTTTGCTCTGAGTAATGTTGAGTGCCTCCGCGACTTTATACGAGCTGCCGTACTTTCTGACAGCCTCTTCAATGATCTGTCTTACGTAAGTATCGACGGCATCTTCAAGATCTGATGGCAGCCTTCCCTCTCCCGGGCCTGTAGGAGCCACCACGGAATCAGGAAGATCTTTCACTTTGATCTCGTCTTCCTTCGATGTCACGAGTGCCCTTTCTACCATGTTCTCCAGCTCACTGACGTTCCCCGGCCAGCTGTAATTTCTCAGAGCAGCCTTGGCTTTATCCGAAAAGCTCTTGTTCATCTGATACTGCCCATTATACCTCATAACGAAATGATCGAGCATCACGTCGAAATCTTCTTTTCTTTCACGTATCGGAGGCAGATGGAATTCGATGACACGCAGTCTGTAGTAAAGGTCTTCCCTGAACTGCCCGTTCGTGATCCTGTTTTCGAGATTCATACTTGTCGCCGATATTATCCTGACCTTGACCTTGCGTTCCTTCGCCGCTCCGAACGGCAGATAACCGCCATCCTGTATCAGCTTGAGTATCCGCCCCTGTATCGAAAGAGGCATCATGCCTATCTCGTCTATGAAAAGCGTCCCGCCGTTCGCTACTTCCACGAGGCCGGCTTTCCCGCTGCCCGACGGATCCTGCGGAGTCCCCGGCGCGCTGCCGAACAGCATCGAAGCCATCTGTTCTTCAGACACAGACGCGCAGTCGATCACGGCAAATTCATTCCTGCATCTCTTGCTGTTCTCATGTATATATCTCGCGAGAGTGCTTTTGCCTGTTCCTGTCTCGCCGGTAATGAGGACCGTCGAATCGAATGTCGATATCCTGTCGATAGTCATTTTTATGTCGATGAGGCGCGGGCTCATGAAGACCATATCATCCGACGCTCTCTCCTCATTTTCAAGAAGACCTGAAAGGCTCTCGGAATCCGCGTCGCTGTAGATCGCTTCTATGACATGTTCGAGGCTTCCGTCTTTCCCGAACATAGGCGTGGTCACAATATAATACTCCGCGCCGGCGCTGTCTCTTTTCTCGACAGTCACGGTGCTTTTGATATCGAGGACACGCGGCACCGCAGTGATCCTGTCGATGTACGCCTGATCGACATCATAGAGGCTTTTGCCCTCATATGAATCGGTCCCGCCCATATATGAATCCATGAACTCCCGGTTGCAGTATACGATCTCGCGTTCGGTATCGAACACGCATACGCTGCACATGAGAGTGTCGATTATTTTTTTGTAAAATGAATTATCACCGGGCATATTTTCCCCTCTTCTTTTCATCTGAAATTGTATCATCAGCATAAGCTAATTACAAGAAAATCGCGTGACCGTCTTTACACAGCGGACTTTTGCCTTTAAAATGCAATTATGAAATGAAGGCGAAAGAGGAGAACAATGGATTTCAACAGGGAACTTGAGAAGTATAAAGATGAAATGATATCGAACACGCAGAAGCTGATCGCGATCAGAAGTGTCAAGGACAACGCGGGCATCGAAGGCGCACCGTTTGGGAGAGGGGTATCGAGAGCTCTCGATTTCTGTCTGGATCTCGCGGCGTCTCTCGGGTTCGTCACGAAAAATCTCGACGGTTACTGCGGCTACGCGGAATACGGCGAAGGCATGTCGTACATCTGCGCGATCACGCACCTCGACACTATAGAAGAGGGCACCGGCTGGACTCACGATCCGCTCGGCGGCGAGATCGAGGACGGAAAGATCTACGGACGCGGCGCGATCGATGACAAGGGCCCGGCGGTCTCTCTCATCTACGCGCTCAAGGCTCTCTCCGACAGCAATGCCTCTCCGGGAAGAAAGATACGTCTTATCTTCGGCACGGACGAAGAAGGAAGCTCCGGCGATGAGTCGCTGTACCGCGACATCAAGCATTACCTGCAGCGCGAGATCCCGCCTCTTATGGGATTCACGATCGAAGCGAATTTCCCCGCTGTCTACGCGGAGAAGGGACTGTCGTTCATAAAATTCTCGCGCAAGATCATGCAGCCCGCGGACGAAAGGATAGAATATATCCACGGCGGCGAGCAGCCGAACTCAGTACCTTCAAAGTGTGTGGCGAAGCTCATCACAGCGGATCGCAGCGGGATCATATCGAAGCTGCGCGTCTACGCTAAAGAAAATATGTGCGAACTCACCGCTTCCCTCGCGGAAGACGGCGTAATAATAGAAGCAAGCGGATCTGAAGTTTTCAGCGGCAATCTGGAATACGGCACCAACGCGATCACTATGATGCTGCGTTTTCTCGCGCAGCTTGAATTCGGCGGCAGCGAGATGAACGACGCTCTGAAATTCCTGGTCGACTCGATCGGCCGCGGCATCAACGGTGAGGGACTCGGTATCGTTTATGAAGACGAATTCTCGGGTAAGCTGACACACAATCTCGGCATCCTGAATTTCGACGGAAGGTTCATCAGCATGGACATGGATTTCAGATATCCTGTGACCTGTGATTTTGATAATTCCTCCGCGATAATAAAAAGATCGTTCGAAAGCGCCGGATTCGAGGTCAAGATCTGCAACAATCTTCCTCCGATCTATTATCCGCGCGATCACTTCGCGATCAAGCCGCTCGTGGCAGCGTACAGATCCATTACCGGCGACGACAGCGAGCCTATAGCTATCGGCGGAAGTTCATACGCGAAAGCGATGGCGAACATTGTAGCGTTCGGCCCTATATTCCCGGGAGGGAAGGAAACTGAGCATACTGTCGGAGAGTACGTTGAGATAGACGATCTCGTTCTGATGGGCAAGGTCTACGCAAAGGCTCTCTACGATCTTTCACACAGCTGATCTTATTCGCTGATTATTCGCTAAGATATTTTACTTCAAGAAGCTTCATAAGAGCATAGACAGTCTCGTTCCTCGGAACGGGATAGTTTATCGCGCGCGCGCGTTTTATCACTTCACCGTTTATGCAGTCGACTTCCGTACGGCGTTTGTTCATGACATCCTGCGCCATCGAAGGATAATGCCCTTCGTGCGTGACAAGTATCGCTCTCGCTCTTTCCATCGCCGCGTCTTCATCCGCGTTTATCCCGAGCGCTTTCGCGAGGCCGAGCGTCTCATGCATGATATCGAAGACGAGCTGCTCGCCGCCTTCCGTTTCATGAAGTCTGCTCTGAGGGAGAAGGCAGAGCGAGCATACCGGATTGAATCCCGAGTTGATAGCGAGCTTGTCCCATATCACGACCTTCACGTCGTCCACTATGACTGCCGGGAGCCCGCAGCTGTTCATGATATCCGCGGCTTCATGCAGGAACGCGCAGTCGCTTCCGTCCGCCATCCCGATACTGCTTTTGCGATCGTCTCCGCACGTCCTTCTTTCGCCTATGCCCGTGACCGCCGCCGGCATCGTGAGCACGCCGCAGATGATATGGTCCGCCGGCGCGAACTTTTCCGCGTTCTCGATATTCCCAAGCCCGTTCTGGAGCGTCATTATATACGTATCTTTTCCGATCATAGCGCGGCATTTTTCGAGAGCCGCGACAGACCCCTGCGATTTCGTGAAGAGTATGATCCAGTCGAATTCCTCCGACAGATCGCCCGCCATCGCCGCTTTCACCGGCACGGTGATGTCATGATCATCCGCGCTCACGCGTATGCCGTCTCTTGAAAGTTTCTCCATTACTGCCGTCTGCGACACCGACACCATCGTCACATCACGTCCGCCCCGCGCGAGAAGGCCGCCAAAGAGCATCCCTATAGCTCCTGTTCCTATAACTGCGATTTTCATAACAGACTCCTTTTGCTTCCTTAGATCCTGCTTTCGTATAGGTATATAATGCGCCTGTTTTTTGTATTTTTCAAACTTTTCCTTTACATCGCTGTGCTAAAGTGATAATATATGAGAAATCAGAAACGAAAGGAGTCGCAGGACCAATGCAGATCGCGACATTTACAGCAGCATACGCATACTATTATTCTTACTGGTACACAGATAAGACGAGTTTGGCTGCTGCGAAATGATGATTTAGTTTTCTGAGACATCATGTTTATGAAAGTTTTCTCCGCAGGCATTCTCGCCTCGCGGAGATTTTTTTATTCGAACGAAACAGCCGGATGACCGTTCCGGCAGGAGGAAAGTGAAATGATAATCATATTAAGGGACAACCCGGAAGAGAAGCAGCTCGAGAATCTCGTCTCATGGCTCAAGAGTATGGGGCTCGACATCCACTTCAGCAAGGGCACGAACAAGACCATCATGGGTCTTATCGGAGACACAGCGTCTGTGGACATCGACCTTATCCAGGCTCTCGACATCGTCGAGAACGTCATGCGAGTGACGGAGCCGTACAAGAACGCGAACCGCAAGTTCCATCCGCAGGATACAGTCATCACTGTCGGAAGCGGAGAAAACGAAGTGAAGATCGGCGGCGGCAATTTCCAGATCATCGCGGGGCCGTGCTCAGTAGAGACGGAAGAGCAGATCATCGAAGTCGCGAGAGACGTGAAGGAAGCGGGCGCTGGGCTGCTCCGCGGCGGCGCGTTCAAACCGAGGACATCGCCTTACTCGTTCCAGGGTCTCCGCGGCCAGGGGCTCGATCTTCTGAGCGAAGCAAAGAAGGCTACAGGTCTTCCGATCGTCACTGAGATCATGGATCTTTCACAGCTCGAACTGTTCGGCGATGTGGATGTCATCCAGGTCGGCGCTAGGAATATGCAGAACTTCGAACTCCTCAAGGAACTCGGACATCTGAATAAACCGATCCTTCTCAAGAGAGGCCTTTCGAGCACGATCGAAGAGCTCCTGATGAGCGCTGAATACATCATGGCGGG
>CALDNM010000208.1 GCA_937915045.1 uncultured Clostridia bacterium | reverse complement strand
GACCGCGGGTATTGTCATGTATCGCAGCCGCAAGGCGGAAGCCGAGAGAAAACTCGGTTCAGCCAACGGCAATATGGAAAGAGTCAATGATATAATCGGCGAGATAGAAGGCCGTATCGGCGGACTCAAACGCGACAGCGAAAAAGCGACCGAATATCTTTCTTTGAAGGAAAGAAATAAAGAACTCGAAATAAATATCACACTTAAAAACATAGAGAATATCGATTCGAAAAACGCGATAATAAAGAACGATCTGGCGGAACTGCAGAAGCAGATAGATGACCGAAAGGGACGCCGCGATGAACTTGCGTCACTGATATCTGAGGACAGCGCGAAAAGGGACGAGATAGACAGAAGCGCTGACGCGCTGCAGAGCAGGCAGACTGAGCTTTCTGACGAGATCAATTCTCTGGTGAATGAAAGTCAGCTTAGAGGAGAGAGGCTTTCCGCGATAGAAAGAGATACGGAGCGCCTCACATCTGAGATAGACGGACTTACCGGAAAGATCTCACGTGAGATAGAAAACTCGAAAGAACTTTTCGAGACCAAGGATACAGCGGACGAGAAACTCGCGGGTATGATCGCGGCTCTCAAAGAAAAGACAGACAGATACGATGAGACAATGAAGGGGCTCGGTGATCTTTCCGACAGTATCGATGACATGAAGAACCGCGCCATAGATCTTCAGAACGAGATCAACGCCAAAACCGCGGAGAGCGCCGGCATCGTGAGTCTCATGGACAACCTGGACGCACGCAGGACGGCGGTCGAATCACAGAAGGCAGACGGAGACAGCGCGAATGAAGAAGCGCTTGGCGCTCTGGAAAAGGCAAAGGAAAAGAGGTCAAATGTAAAATCTGATCTTGATACAGCGAATGCCGCTATGACATCTCTGGAAAATACTTATTCGGAGCACAAGAGCAGAGAAAAAGAACTCGATGAGGAACTTGGAAAACTCAAACTCGAGATAGGACAGATCTCGTCGAGAAAGAAGACCATCGAAGAGATGGAAGCAAATTACGAAGGATATAACCACGCGGTCAGATTCATAATGAAATCAGGCATAGCGGGTATAGACGGTACAGTCGCGGAACTCGTAAATGTACCGGAGGTTTACGCGACCGCGATAGAGACAGCTCTCGGCGCGACGCTGCAGAATATAATCTGTGACAGTGATCTGACGGCAAAGAAGGCAATATCGCTCCTGAAGGAACACCGCGCGGGCAGACTGACATTCCTGCCTGTTGGTTCGGTGCGCGCCCGCGGATCCGCGCCGGATGTGACTATCAAAGGCGAGGACGGATTCAGAGGATTCGGCGCAGACTGCGTGAAGTTCGATGAGAAGTACAGAGAGATCATGCAGTACCTTCTTGGGAAAGTTGCCGTTGTCGACGATATGGACAGCGCTATACGTCTGTCGAAGAAATACAGCGGCGGACTCAGGTTCGTTACGCAGGAAGGTGAATTCATAAACGCGGGAGG
>CALDNM010000207.1 GCA_937915045.1 uncultured Clostridia bacterium | reverse complement strand
ACTCTGCTTGCTTTTCATTACGGCGGCTTTGTTTTCTGTCCAGGTGACTTCACAGCCTGCTTTTTCCAGCAGTTTTATGGCGATCTCGGCATTCAGCGGATGGTCCTCTACAAGTAATACTTTTGTGCCATCCAATTTTGGCGCCAGCATCGATATTTTTTCTTCTTTAGATTTGATGAATTTTTTAGCTGTCTCATTATCGACAAGTTCAAAATCAATATCTACCGCAAATGTAGTGCCTTCTCCAAGTTCGCTTTCGACTTTAACAGACGCTCCCATCAGATCAAGAAGCTGTTTAGCTATGGAAAGACCAAGTCCGGTCCCGGCATAGCTTGCGGTGATGGCGTTATGTTCCTGTGAGAACGGTTTGAAGATACCGTTCTTCAAAAACTCCTCACTCATACCGATCCCGGTATCAGAGACAGATATCCGGTCATGTACCGCTGTTTCTTTCCTTTCGATAACTTCGATTGTGATCTCGACCGTTCCGCCTTCAGGAGTGAATTTGATGGCGTTGGAGATAAGATTGACGAATATCTGCTTTAGTCTTATAGAATCCACTTTGATATAAGCTTCTTCGTTTACTCCTATATGTTTGAGCCTGACTTTTACGTCTTTATCTTTGTTTGCCCGCGTGGCTAATTCTGTTATGCTTTCAACGATTTCTTTAGTGTGTATGATCTCGGGTTCTATTTTGAGCCCGCCGGCTTCTATTTTTTGATAATCAAGACTGTCATTGATTATGCTGAGAAGATACTGGCCGGCATCGTGGATCTTTCCCATGTTTTCCTGCATCTGATCTATGTTGTTCTCATCAGCGGACAGATCTGCAAATCCTAGAATAACATTCAGCGGAGTCCTGAGATCGTGGCTCATCCTGGAAAAGAAGTCCGACTTTGACCGTTCAGCTTTTTTCTCCGCGTCAAGGGCCTCGTTTAGTTCGGTATTCCTTTCTTCTATTTTAAGTTGATAAGCAAGTTCATCACGAGCTTGTTTATTGCAGTTGCGTACGGTCATGATCGCTAGATTTTCATCGGGAAGTTCATTTGGCTTTATCATACATACTTCAAAGAATTCCAGCCCATTCAAAGGATTGACACGATAGCGAAACGCGTATGTATTCTCTTTTTCCAGTCGTTTTTTGACATATTGGCAATCAGTAAGCCGAAGCAGCATTTCCTGGTCTTCCTCTCTGACGTACCGATTTGTGAAGAGCTCCATTTCCATGCTGAAGGGGTGTTTTTCAAAGCCCGGTTTTTTCACATCCTGATTGACTACGTTGTTGGCGTAAAGGACCGAGAATTTGTCCGCGTCCAAGTCGACATAATAGATCGCGTTATAATCCTGGATCAGAGCCCAGAATAAATCGTGCTGCTCTTTGCTTTTAACTCCTTTTTTTAACATGGTCTTGCTCCTATCTTTGTATTTTGAAGGCCTGCCGATATAACAAGTATAATTCCCGGAACAAAAATATACAATCATTTTCGGATGTATAAGAAGGCAGCAGAAAGGTCAAAAAAGACTTGACATGTAAACGATCGTTTACTAAAATATTGGTGAACGATTGTTTACTTAGGGAAAGGAGAAATAATGTACGCGACAAAGGAAAGGATATTGACCGCAGCGCTGCGGCTGTTCGCGAAAGACGGATACGAAGGAGTCTCCGTAAGTATGATATCGGGAGAAGTGAGGATGACCAAGGGGGCACTGTATAAACATTTTTCGAATAAAAGAGACATATTCGACAGTATTATCGTACGGATGGAGGAACGTGACGCTGAACGCGCAAAAGATTTTGAGATGCCTGAAGGTAAATTGACGGATATGACCGAAAAGTACCGCACAACATCTATCGATCAAATGATAGAATACAGCAAAGCACAGTTTTCATACTGGACGAGGGATACGTTTGCGGCGTCTTTCCGCAGGATGCTGACATTGGAACAGTACCGCAGTCCTGAAATGGGCAGGCTGTATCAGCAGTATCTTGTCCTGGGACCGCTTGGATATGTCACCGATATATTCAGCAGCCTGGGGATCGGAGATCCGAGAAACGAAGCGGTCCGTTTCTACGCGCCGATGTTTTTACTTATAAGCGCGGATGACGGCAAAGGCAGCCAAGATGAAACAATGTCTCAGATAGAATACCATTTTGAGCTTGAGAGAAAGCGATTAAAAAAAATCATACAGGAGAAATAAAATGAAACAAGACGATTACACGATCCGCTTAGAAACAGAAAAGGATCATAGAAATACTGAAGAGTTAGTAAGAGAAGCATTCTGGAACGTATATCGTCCGGGATGCACAGAGCCTTATGTGCTGCATACTTTTAGATTACGTGAAGAATTTGTCCCCGAGCTTGATTATGTCATGGAAAAAGACGGCAGACTCATTGGGCAGATCATGTATGTAAGCGCGTGCATCGATACTGATGACGGAAAACAGCTTCCGATCATGACGATGGGCCCGATAGGCATCCATCCGGAATACAAACGCAAAGGATACGGAAAGATCCTGCTGGACTATACGATGGAAAAAGCTGCCGCCATGGGCGCGGGCGCGCTGTGCTTCGAGGGAAACATCGACTTCTACGGGAAATCGGGATTTGTCATAGCTTCGACAATGGGTATACATTACTACGACGAGCCTCGTGACGCGGAGGTGCCGTATTTCCTGTGCAAAGAACTCAAAGAGGGATATCTCGACGGTATCACGGGGACGTACCATACGCCGCAGGGTTACTATGTTGATGATATGGAAGCTGAAGAATTCGATAAAACCTTTCCTGCAAAAGAGAAATTGAAATTACCCGAGCAGCTTTTCTAAAAGTATAGTAGAATATGCATAGAATACAAAAAATGGTGAGAGGGTGAAGGTATGCATGGTTTTGATGAGGATCCGTTTGCCGATCGCAACGAGAACGGGATGTATGATCCCATGGACAGGTTCGATTATGAGACGTATAACGGAAGCGACGAGGAAATGCTCGATGAAATCGGACGTGGCGGCGAAGATGGCGACGACCATGATGAAGGCGATGATGACGGAGGCTATTATGTGAAACGGCCGACCGCCGCGGAAGAGCAGGCGGAAAAAGAAAGACAAGAGCGTGAAAGCAACGACAAGGCTTTTAAAGTATTAACAGTGTGCTTGGAAGTTTTCTCCGCGCTGTATACGTTTGTGAACCTGCTCGTGATGCCTCAGCTTGGCGCGTTATGCTTCCCGATATTTCTTGCGTGGAACATCGTTATGATGTTCGCGTTCAAGTATCTGTTCAAAGAGGAAGATACGGGTACGACAAAGAGTCATATAGTAATGGCGTTCGTCGTAGTGTCTACGCTCGCGATATCGTTCTATTTATTCGGCCCGATCAACGAGATACAATCCGAGTTCATGGCGGCGATATCACCACTGCTGGCGCTTCCTGTACAGATAATGCTTGGACGGAAATTATGCAAGGCATCAGAAGCAAAGAAATGAAGATTGACATTGCTGAGGAATCAGCATACTATACTAATATAATCAAATAATTTATCTGGGGAGCGTAAAGCTGAGAGAGACTTGATCTAACCCATTACCTGATTCGGACAATGCCGACGTAGGGAGTATAAAAACATTTTAGTTGATGTGACTTCAGATATTATTTATGTCTGAAGTCTTTTTTTATTGTAAAAAGTGTGAAAGGAATGGAGTGCAGCAATGGAATACTCAACACAGATGGATGCGGCGAGGCGCGGTATCAAAACAAAGGAGATGCTCCGAGTAGCGGAAAAAGAGCATATGGATATCGATATCCTGATGGATCTTGTTTCAAAGGGGCAGGTGATAATACCGGCAAACAAAAAGCATATCTGCCTCGATCCGAGTGGTATCGGCAAGAGATTATCGACGAAAATAAACGTCAATCTCGGGACTTCGCGCGACTGGGATGATCTGGATATGGAGATGGAGAAGGTCATGAGCGCTGTTGATATGGGAGCTGAAGCCATCATGGATCTCAGTTCTTACGGAGACACGCAGGTATTCCGCAGGAAGCTGACGAGTGAGTGTCCGGCAGTGATCGGGACTGTGCCGATTTATGACGCGGTGGTGTATTATCATAAGCCATTGAAGGAAATAACATCCCGGGAATGGCTCGATATCGTCAGGATGCACGCGGAGGATGGAGTCGATTTTATGACTATACACTGCGGTATCAACAGGGAGACGGCAAAACGTTTCAAAGAGATGAAGAGACTGACGAATATAGTATCGCGCGGCGGGTCGATCATTTTCGCGTGGATGGAGATGACGGGAAACGAAAATCCGTTTTATGAGCATTACGACGAGCTACTCGATATCTGTCGTGAATACGATGTCACGATGAGCCTCGGTGACGCGTGCCGCCCGGGATGTCAGGAGGACGCTACAGATATCTCACAGGTACAGGAACTTATCGTGCTGGGTGAGCTGACGAAGAGAGCGTGGGAGAAGGATGTACAGGTCATGATCGAAGGACCGGGGCATATGCCGCTCGATCAGATAGAAGCGAATATGCGCATAGAGGAAACGATCTGCAAAGGAGCGCCGTTCTACGTGCTGGGACCTCTCGTGACAGATATCGCGCCTGGATACGACCATATCACGGCCGCGATCGGAGGAGCTGTCGCAGCGACATACGGAGCGGCTTTCCTGTGTTATGTCACACCGGCGGAGCATCTTCGCCTTCCTGATGTAGATGATGTAAAAGAAGGGATCATCGCGTCAAAGATCGCCGCGCATGCTGCGGACATCGCGAAGGGGATCCCGGGAGCTAAAGACTGGGACAGAGAGATGAGCACGGCGCGTAAAAATCTCGACTGGGAGAAGATGTTCGAGCTCTCAATAGATCCTGAGAAGGCGAGGAATTACCGTGAGACGGCGAAACCGGAGAAAGAGGACACCTGCTCGATGTGTGGGAATTTCTGCGCTGTGAAGAATATGAACCGTATCCTCGACGGTGAGATCGTATCGATCTATGATGAATAGAAAATAAACATTTTCAACGCTGTCAATCATATCATTATTGCGATAGAATAATAAGGGATAGGCGGAGCACTTTCAAAGAGCAGTATTAACTCAGGAGAAGGATCATGGAACTTAAAAAAGTGATATCGAAATGCGCGGAGACGAGGGACTCTTTTTATCTGTACGATGAAAAGGGGATACTGGAAAGCGTCGAAAATTTGAAATCGAATTTTCCGGAGACAGAGTTCCTGTATTCTATAAAATGCAATCCCGATCCAAGAGTCATTCGCTGCGTTTTTGGTGAAGGCTTTGGCGCGGACGCGGCGAGCGCGGGCGAAGTAAGGCTCGCGCATGAGGCAGGTCTCCCGTCGGAGAAGATATTTTATTCGGCGCCCGGGAAGAGCGATAATGATATAGAGGAAACGATCACGAGTTCGGTCATCATCGCTGACAGCATCGATGAGATCGGACGCGTCCAGGCAGCAGCGGAAAAGCGCGGTATGATAATAAATATCGGAATCAGGATAGATCCCGATTTCACTTTTGACAGTGACAAGGGACGGCCGTCGAAATTCGGGATCGACGAAGAACAAGCGATCGAATTCGCGCAAAACTGTCATTACAGCAATATAAAAATAACGGGCATCCATGTACATCTTAAAAGCCAGGAGCTCAGCGCGGATGTTCTTGCCTCGTATTATAAGAAAATGTTCAGGCTCGCAGAGAAATTTGAGAAGATATGCGGAGGTCTGGAGTATGTGAATATGGGTTCGGGGATCGGCGTGAATTACGCGGAGAACGAGGAGCCTCTTAATATCTCGTCGCTCGCTTCAGATTTTAGAAGTGAGTTTGAGCGGTTCAGATCGTCTTATCCGGACACGAAGGTCATGATCGAGACGGGCAGGTACGCTGTATGCAGAAGCGGTTATTATGTGACGAAGGTCATGGACCGCAAAGTCTCACGCGGGAAGACATACGTACTGCTGAAGAATACACTGAACGCTTTTATGAGACCATCGCTCGCGGAGCTCGTGAGGCATTATTCGGGTGAGAGTTCGCCTGCCGGCACTGAGCCGCTTTTCACTTCTGAAGACGCGTTCCAGTTCCTGACCCTTAAGGAAGGTGTGCCGGAAGAGACTGTGACGCTGGCCGGGAATCTATGTACCGCGGCTGATGTTTTCGCGGCGGATATCCGTATGCCGAAGCTTGAGCGCGGCGACATCGTCATCGTGACGAATGCCGGCAGTTACGCGGCCGCGCTTTCGCCGATGCAGTTTTCGTCGCAGGAAAAGCCGGAAGAACTCTTTCTGACAAAGGACGGAAAGCTGCAATAAAACCAGACCTTAAGAAATAATTAATACATTCAAAGAGTTTTCCCGTATAATCAAAGTAGTTGTTTGTACGGGAGGATTTTTTTATGTCTGAAAAGATACTTGTTGTGGATGATGAGCCTGAAATAGCCGATCTTATCGAGCTTTATCTCAGGAATGAAAACTTTGAAGTATATAAATTTTATGAAACGCGGGGCGCTTTGAAATGCATTGATGACAAGAAGCTCGATCTCGCTCTTCTTGACGTTATGCTTCCGGGCGTGAGCGGATTTGATATCTGCAGAACGATCCGGGAGAAATACAACTATCCGATCATCATGCTCACGGCAAAGACCTCGGAGACGGACAAGATCACAGGCCTGTCTCTTGGAGCCGATGACTATATCACGAAGCCATTCAGGCCGCTCGAGATGGTCGCGCGCGTCAAGGCGCAGCTGAGACGTTACAAGAGATACAACACCGCGTCAGGGGACGATAATGACGTGATTACATACGGCGGGGTGGAGATGGACATACGGCGCCACGAATGTATCCTCGACGGCGAGCAGCTGACACTTACGCCTACAGAATTCGCTCTTCTTCATATATTACTCGAAAGGCAGGGGGAAGTCGTGGGTTCGGAGACGTTGTTCCACGAACTATGGGCGGACGAATACTATGTGAAAAGCAACAATACCATAGCTGTGCATATCAGACATCTTCGCGAAAAGATGAACGATATATCCGGCGATCATAAATATATCAAGACAGTCTGGGGAGTGGGGTACACGATTGAAAAAGAAGAAAGATAAAAAAATATATAACAAGCTCCTGCGAAAACTGCTGCTTCAGGTCGTGGTGATTTTTATGTGCGCCGCTGTCGTGATAATCCTGCTGAGGAATATGGGGCGCGGACATTACGCGGATCACATCGTTAGAGCGATCGAAGTGCTGACCGGTATGTCGTGGTACGACGCGGGGAATTTTTATTTTGATTATATCGTGCAGTATCTCGATATCATCGTAGCTGCTGCAGTAATGGTCCTGTTTTTCATTTTGTTCAGGATACTTTTGTCGTGGTTCACAAGATATTTCGATCAGATGGTATCGGGCGTGGATCAGCTTGCACTGGAAACGGATGAGCAGATCGTGCTCAGTCCTGAGCTCGGCTTCATGCAGGACAAGCTTAATGAAGTGAAGCATGAACTCAAGAGGCGCGATGAAGCGGCGAAGACAGCGGAGCAGCGAAAAGATGATCTCGTGATCTATCTCGCTCATGACATCAAGACACCTCTTACATCTGTTATAGGTTATCTCGATCTTATGGAAGATAACGATGATATGACCACTGAGCAGCGCGCGAAATATGTCGGTATAGCTCTCGATAAAGCGTATCGCCTGGAATCGCTCGTTGATGAGCTTTTTGAGATAACGAGATACAACTATCAGTCGACGCCTCTTAAGATAGAAGATGTGGATCTCGCTACGATGATGGTACAGGTAAGCGATGAACTTTATCCGCAGCTTTCACAGAACGGGAACGACGTGCGTCTCGAGGTAGAAGAAGATCTCACAGTACCGGGAGACAGAGAAAAGCTGGCGCGTGTATTCAACAATATCCTCAAAAACGCGGCGTCTTACAGCGACAGCGGGACGACGGTAGTGATAAGCACGGAGAAAACCGATGACCTCGCTCGAGTGGTGTTCAGGAACGCGGGCGAGATACCGCATGAAAAAATCGGGCACATCTTTGAAAAATTCTATCGCGTCGATCCGGCGAGAAGTACAGCCACTGGAGGAGCGGGACTTGGGCTTGCGATCGCGTATGATATCGTAAAACTGCACGGAGGAAACATTACTGCGTCGAGCGGAGACGGACATACGGAATTCGTCGTAGAACTTCCGCGCCGGACTTCTTAAACTGATTTCTTAATATATCTTAATAAAAACGCAACTTCTTTTTAAAACAGCGGAGGCGCTCGGGCTCTATCATAAAAGAAGAGCCGAAGAAGGCTGAGAAAGGAAGTGTGTTTTATGAGGAAGAGAAAACATGTACGTATGCCGCTGGTTATTTTGATCGCCGCGGCATTGTTCGTTTTTGTGATCGCGGTCGGCACAGGAGATATCTTCGGATTGTCTATAGGAAACGGGGCCAAAGATCTGATCCTGGTCAATGAAAGTCATGCTGTGCCGCTGGGCTATTCAGTCAAAACAGTCGAACTCAGGAATGGGGAATCGATAGGAGAGGACGCGTATCCGCAGCTGCAGAAGATGTTCGACGCGGCAAGGGCGGATGGAGTATATCCAAAAGTCAATTCGGGATACAGGACAGCAAGTGAGCAGCGCAGGCTTTTCAGTGAAAATGTTTCTGAACTGAGAGCGAAAGGGATGTCATATACCGAAGCCGAAAACGAGACGGAGAAGTCTATCGCGAAATCTGGACACAGCGAGCATCAGACAGGGCTCGCGGCGGATATTACATCGGACGGGACGCACTGCTCTGACAGTATCGTATATTCGTGGCTTGAAAATAACGCGTATAAATACGGCTTTATACTTCGGTATCCGGCGGATAAGATCGATATAACTCATACAAATTACGAGCCGTGGCATTACCGGTATGTGGGATGCAAAGCGGCTTACGCGATGCGCGCGAAGGGGTTATGCCTCGAAGAATATCTTAAATTGTAAACCACTTGACTTAAACTTGGTTGACAATGATGCCGCCCAGTGTTAATTTTGATATATGATCGAAACGATACGGTGGAAAGGCGGAAGAAATGGACGATGATAAAAAGACAGTAAACGCGTTGAAGGACAAGGTACTTTCAGGCAAAATGATAGATAAAGAAGAAGCGATGGCGCTCATGAAAGCGCCTTTTGATGAACTTTGCGGAGCGGCGGAAGAGATACGAAAGTATTTTTGCGGTAATGGATTCGATCTCTGTTCGATCACGAACGGCAAGTGCGGAAGGTGTTCGGAGGATTGTAAATTCTGCGCGCAGTCGGCGCACCATGATACTGATATCGATATCTACCCTCTGAAGAGCGGCGAAGAGATGGCTGAAGAAGCAGCGCGTTCCGCGAGTCAGGGGATACTGAGATTCTCTATCGTGACATCGGGGCGCAGCCTTTCATCTGAAGAAATAGATTCTGTCTGCGAGAGCATTCGTGAAATAAAAAAGAAGGCGGATATCGAAGTCTGCGTTTCTTTAGGCCTTACTGACGAAGATGATTTCCGCAGGATAAAGGAAGCGGGAGCGTCACGCGTTCACTGCAATCTTGAAACATCGAGGAATTTCTTTCCTTCAATCTGCACTACTCACACTTATGATGATAAGATCAGGACTCTGAAAGCGGCGCGTGCCGCCGGGCTCAGCATCTGCAGCGGAGGCATCATGGGGACTGGCGAATCGCCTGAGGACAGGATAGATATGGCTTTTACATTGAAAGATCTCGGCGTGAAGTCAGTGCCTGTTAATTTTCTGAGTCCAATAAAAGGAACGCCGCTCGAGAACAATAAAAGTCTGAGCGACTATGAAAAGCACAGGATCATCGCCATATACCGCTTCATCATCCCCGACGCGTCTATACGGCTGGCAGGGGGAAGAGGCTCTATGGCCGACAAGGGAGAGGGATGTTTTCGCTCCGGGGCGAACGCTGCCATATCAGGCGATATGCTGACTATGGGATTCGTCCCGGAACGTATGAGAGCTATGTCTCTCATACGTTCTATGGGATTCGTCCCGGAACTTCATGAAAAATAATTTTCTTAGATGCTCATCGCGGTTTCGTAAGCCTGCCAGATGACCGTCCTGAGATTCCCGACTGTATTGCAGTCGCCTACAAGGTGTACCTGCTTCGATTTTGGAGTGAGCGGATCAGGGATATATCCCGCGGATACGATAACTGAGTCGCATGGGATCTCTATCTCGCCGCGCTCCTTTGAATCGCAGATCACGGAGCCTTCCTTAACTTCCTTCAAAGTCGTTTCAAGGTAGACAGGGATCTCATGCAGCGCGAACCATTCTCTCAAATAAGAACTGTTGGCGAGGCATACACCTTTCTGCGAGATAAGATCGTCTTTCATCTCGATGATAGTTGGTTTTTTCCCGTTTAGCGCGAGGTCATACGTGATCTCGCTGCCGGTGAGACCGCCGCCTATGACGGCGATGTTTTCTCCGACCGGAGCACCGTTCAGATAATCGCATGCCTCTATCATAAGTTCATGTCCCGGCACACGTCCGAGGACGCGCGCTTTTGAGCCGGTCGCGACTATGACAGGCCGTTCATCGAACCATGAGAGATCCTTGATCTCAGTGTTCAGATGGACTTCGATACGCATTTTTTCCATTTGACGCCGATACCATTCGAGCAGGTCACGAAGTTTGCCCTTATATGATTCGGCGCTGGCAGGCATCATGTTCCCGCCGAGCACACCTGACTTTTCATATATGACAGGTTCATGTCCGCGCAGCTTCAGTACTCTCGCGGCTTCCATGCCGCCTATCCCGCCGCCAATAATAATGACGGTTTCAGGCGAGGTCGTTTTTTTGATGTAATGGATATATGACTGCATCGTCTCAGCGTTCACTGCGCAGCGTGCGAGGTGCAGGCTGTCGTTCAGGTCCTGATCGTTCGGGACGCCCTTGTAATGGCTCATATTGAAGCAGCCGTTGTGGCACAGTATGCATGGACGGATATCTTCTTCGCGGTCTTCCATCATCTTGGTGACCCATTCACGGTCAGCGAGGAACGGGCGCGCAAATCCGGCAGCGTCGAGTTTCCCGGCTTCTATATCGTCTGCCGCCGTCAGAGGATCCATACGGCCGGCGCATACGACAGGGATGTCCACAAATTGTTTTATGTGTTCCACATCAGCGAGGTTGCAGTTCTCCGGCATGTAGATCGGAGGATGACTCCAGTACCACGCGTCATAAGTCCCGTTGTCGCAGTTGAGCATATCGTATCCCGCGTCCTGTAGATATTTTGCCGCGCGCTCGGACTCTTCCATATCGCGTCCGACCTCTGTATAATCTTCGCCCGGAAGCGCTCCCCGGCGGAATCCTTTTGTCTTAGAGATGACACTGTATCTTAAAGAAACCGGGAAGTCGCCTCCGCATGTTTTCTTGATCGCCTGCACGATCTCGACAGGGAAGCGGTAACGGTTTTCGAAACTTCCGCCATATTCGTCTTTCCTGTGATTGACGTATTTCAGTGTGAACTGGTCGAGCAGGTATCCTTCGTGTACGGCGTGTATCTCAACTCCGTCTACTCCCGCGTCCTTAAGCTTTTTCGCAGTCTTCGCGAACGCGTCGATATATTCATAGATCTCTTCTACTGTAAGCGCGCGTGACGGCACTTTGTCGGACCAGCGGTTCGGAGATGGACTTGCGGATGCTGTGATCTTATCCATATCCATCACAGGCTTGGATACGACTTTCAGGAACGGGTCTGTGTACAGCTTTTCCATCATTTCGCTGACAGCAAAAGAACGCCCGAATCCGGCGGTCAGCTGTACAAACAATTTCGCCCCTGTTTTATGAAACTCAGGCATCCACGCTGCCAGTTCCCTGTACATCTTATCATTCTTATACAGCCACTGCCCGAACATCGGGTTTCTGACCGGCTGACATCCGGGAAGGAGCAGACCGGCATTGTTTTTCGCCGCTTCAAGAATGAACTTCGCGCCCTCGCGGTCAAAATGATTGCGCTCCATCCAGCCTAAAAGGTTGGTGCCTCCCATTGAAGTCATTACGATACGGTTTTTGATCTCACATTTTCCGATATTCCACGGTGTGAATAATGGTTTCATTCGTTCATTCATGTCTTCAGTCCTCCTTAGATACATATTAGCATCATGAAATAAGGCTGTCCATGTGGAATTATTTCATAGTTCGGTGCATAATATTCACATAAGGACTGATTATTAAGGAGGTTTCGATGAAGGAGATCAAGATCACTGATATCAAGGGCGTACGAATAGGGCACGCTCAGGACCTTGATGGCGGTACAGGCTGTACTGCTATTATTTGTGACGAAGGCGCTGTCGCGGGAGTCGATGTCCGCGGAGGAGGTCCGGCTTCCAGAGAAACGGAACTTCTGAGGCCTGAAAAGACAGTTCAGAAGATCCACTGCGTCATGCTGTCCGGAGGGAGCGCGTACGGGCTCGAAGCTGGAGACGGCGCGATGAAATACCTCGAGGAAAAGGGGATAGGCCTCGACGTCGGTGTCGGGATAGTCCCGCTCGTATGCGGTGCTTCACTTTTCGATCTTGTTGTCGGCGATCCGAAATGCAGACCTGATAAAGATATGGGATATACGGCTTGCGCGGCTTCGGAAAAGAATTCTTTCGAAGGCGGCGGTATCGTGAAAACCGGATGTGTCGGAGCGGGCACAGGAGCTTCGGTCGGGAAATTCCTTGGACCGGAACGTATGATGAAAAGCGGTATAGGTATATACGCGGCGCAGATAGGAAAAGTCCAGTGCGCGGCCGTAGTCGCGGTCAACGCAGTGGGAGATGTGATAGATCGTGATTCACACCGGATCGCCGCGGGTATATTAAGCGAGGATAAGACAAAACTTGCCGATACTGAAAAGATAATGTACAGTGAGATAGAAAAAAACAGAGATGCTTTTAAGGGAAATACGACGCTCGGCTGCGTGATCACTAATGTCGGTCTGACTAAAGATCAGGCATACAAACTCGCGCAGGTATCGCACAATGGTTACGCTAAGACGATAAACCCCGTTCATACGAGTCTCGATGGAGATACTATTTTCGCGATGTCTGTAGGAGAAGTGGAAGCCTCACCTGATATACTGGGCGCGATGGCGACAGAAGTCATGGCCAGAGCCGTGAACGACGCGGTATACAGCGCCGTGCCGATGTACGGGCTCAAAGCGGCATGTGATTTCAGAAAGAAGGAATAGCATTGACAGAAGAAGAAAAGATTTTCGCGGGGAAGATGTTCAATAATCGGGATCCTGAACTTGTAAGGATCAAGCATAAAGCTCATGACGCGTGCCATCGTTACAACATGATGGACGAAAGCGACCCCGAAAGACTGCCGATCATCAAAGAATTCATCGGAGCGATAGGAAATAAATATTACTTCCAGGGGCCGGTGCAGTTCAACTACGGATCGCATACATTCATCGGAGAGAATTTTTTCGCCAACTTCAACTTTGTAGTAATGGACGACGCGCGTATCTTTATAGGTGACAATGTCGCGTTCGGACCGAACGTTTCGCTGATGGCGACGAGTCATCCGCTGATATCGGAAGAGCGTTTTGGTCTGGATGAGAATGGCAACATGGCGATGGCTGAATACGCGGAAGAAATACATATAGAAGACAACGTCTGGATCGCGAGCAATGTCGTGGTCTTCGGCGGTGTGACTATAGGGACCGGCGCGGTCATAGGCGCGGGTTCGGTTGTGAATAAAGATATCCCGGCAGGGTATATAGCGTACGGAAATCCGTGCAGAGCGATCCGCCCGATATCAAAAAAAGACAGTAAAAAATATCTGGTGCTGGATGAGGATAAAGAACATTTTGATTTCGGGGCTAGAAAGTAAAAAGCAAAAGGGAGATGCAGGAAATGAAAGAGACATTGAATGATTTAAAAACAAGAAGGAGCTGCAGGGCTTACAGACCTGAGCAGATCAAGAAAAACGAACTTGACGCTGTTCTGGAAGCCGGGACTTACGCTCCGAGCGGGATGGGCAAACAGGGGTCTATGATCGTAGTAGTACAGGATCAGGAGCTCATCAAAAAGATCTCGAAGATGAACGCCGATATCATGGGCGCGGATATTGATCCTTTTTACGGAGCACCGACTGTACTCGTAGTTTTTTCGGATACTGAGACACCTACATATCGCGATGATGGAGCACTGGTCATAGGAAATATCCTGAACGCGGCACATGCTGTCGGCCTTGGATCATGTATGATATACAGAGCAAGAGAAGTTTTCAGTACTGACGAGGGCAAGGCCATGAAAAAGAAATGGGGCGTTCCGGATAGTTATGAAGGTATAGGCAATTGCGTTATCGGATATGCCGCAGAGGGCGGCATCGAAGCAGCGGCTCCGAGAAAAGCCGATTATATAATCCGCGTATGAAGGAAGATATATATGAAGTGCTGGAAAAGCTCGATATAAAGTACGATGAAGTTCGGCATAAGGCAGTATACACTTCGGATGAAGCGAGATTCATCGACGATGAGATCGATGGTACAGGATGCAAAAATCTGTTCCTGACAGATAAGAAGGGCAGATATTTTGTCGCTGTCATAAAGGATGATCAGAGGGCGGATATAAAAGCAGTCGCGAAGGCTGCCGGGGTGCCGCACCTGACATTCGCGGATCTGGATAAACTTGGCGAGATACTCGGACTTGGGCGCGGCAGTGTTACACCGCTCGGCATCGTAAACGACACCGATAATTTGGTGACAGTCGCGATAGAACACAGTCTGCAGGGGCGCAGACTGCTGTTTCACCCTAATACCAATACAAGGACGATATCGATAGATTTCAAAGATCTCATAAGATTCTTTGAATATGAAAAACACGAATATGTTATTTTTTAGACAGTATAATTGGAGGACCATGAAATGGGAGCTTATGTAAATGTAAACTATCCGGTAGTGATCAGGCATGGAGATGAGGGGTTTCACGCGCGTGTCCCTGCTTTTGAAATAAATGTGAAAGGGGCGGATATCGATGAAGCTATGGAACTGGCGCAGGCTGTTATCGAAATGACGGCGCAGTTTATGTTCGACGATCATGAACTGGTACCGGGACCTGTGAACGACAGCATGATACCGCTTGGGCAGGGCGAAGAACTTAGACACATACTTGCGTCGGTACCTAAATGGATAGATTGATCATATATCAGAAAGGAACAAAATGTTATCATTCGAGTGCGATTACAATGCCGGGGCTCATGAAAGAATAATAAAGAGACTGGCGGAAACAAATATGGAAAAACTGCCGGGATACGGAGTAGATAAATATAGCGAAAGCGCGAAAGAAAAAATAAAAGATCTATGCAAGTGCCCGGACGCGGATATATATTTCCTTGTAGGAGGTACGCAGGCAAATGAGACTGTGATAGCGTCAGTCCTCGGAAATTACGAAGGCGTCCTCGCGGCCGATACCGGGCATGTGAGCGTCCATGAAGCAGGCGCGATCGAATATACGGGACATAAAGTCCTGACTATACCGGGGCATGACGGAAAGATCGACGCGGGAGAACTAAAACAGTATATTGTTGATTACTATGACGACGCGAATCATGAACATATGGTGTGTCCGGGCATGGTATATATATCTCATCCGACCGAGTACGGCACGTTATATACTGAGAAGGAACTGCAGGATATCACCGCGGTATGCGGAGAATACGACTTGCCTCTCTTTCTTGACGGAGCTCGTCTGGGATATGGTTTGATGAGCAGGCACACTGATGTAACGCTTCCGATGATCTCGCGTTACTGTGATATGTTCTATATCGGAGGGACGAAAGTCGGAGCGCTCATGGGAGAAGCTGTTGTTTTCACAAAGAAAAACACGCCAAAGCATTTTGGCAGCATCGTGAAGCAGCACGGAGCGCTTCTCGCGAAGGGAAGACTGACCGGTATACAGTTCGATGAACTTTTCACGGACGATCTGTATTTCAAGATCTCGAAGAACGCTATCGATATGGCGGAGCTTATCAAGAACGCGCTCAGGGAGAAGGGATATGTATTTTATCTTGATTCTCCAACGAATCAGCAGTTCGTGATCGTGTCGAATGACAAGATGCATGAGCTCGAAAAGGACGTGAGCTTCGGATTCTGGGAGAAGTACGATGATGATCATACTGTTATCAGGTTCGCGACCAGCTGGGCTACGACAAAGGAAGATGTCGATAAACTGATCGATATATTGTAGATAATATCAGAGCATACAGGCTCCGCGCGTTTTTACGCGCGGAGTTTTTTGATGTTCGGATATTGACAAAGGAAAGGAAAAGAAGTAGTATAAGTTATATAAATCATACTTTTCATACAAAATGTATTTAAGAAAGGGGCAGACATGAGTTCTTTTAACAGTGAGCCCGCGAGCGTCCTGGACGTGCGAGGCCTATATAAGAAGTACCCCGCGTTCGAACTGAAGGATGTATCTTTTTCTCTTGAAAGAGGGAAGATCACGGGATTTATCGGAAGGAACGGCGCCGGAAAATCGACGACACTGAATTCGCTGTTCAACTTCGTCCATCCGGACAGCGGTGATATCGAATTTTTTGGAGAGAATTTTTCTGACAGCGAGTTCGATATTAAAAAAAGGGTCGGATTTGTCGCGGGCGGTATAGACTATTACAAAAACAAAAAGATAAAAACCATTACTGCTGTCACAAAAAGATTCTATGAGTCGTGGGATGACGCGGCGTACAAGTCTTATATAAATGAATTCGCGATCGATGAAGAAAAGACGCCGGGCCAGCTTTCAGCAGGAATGAAAGTCAAATACGCTCTCGCGCTCGCGCTTTCACATAACGCTGAACTTCTGATAATGGACGAACCGACGAGCGGACTGGATCCGGTATCGAGAGATGAGCTTCTCGACGATTTTATGGCGCTCTGTGACAGGGGGATAACGATACTTTTTTCGACCCACATAACTTCAGATCTTGACAAGTGCGCGGATGATATCATATATATTCAAAATGGAAAGATCATCGCTGAGACCGGTATGGACTCGTTCGTCGACAGCTTCAGACTGCTCAAAATGGACGAGGAGCCTTCGGAAGGCGGGTGGGTGACAGGTCATGCCCGCGGGATAAAACGAATGAGGAAAGGATATACGGTGCTCCTCGGTACGGAAGACGCGGAGAGTCCGGACGCCTCGGCAAATGGTACGATCGAGAAAGCCGATCTTGAGGATATCATGATACATCTCGAGAAGGGAGGGAGGAACAATGGCTGACCTTTTAAGAAAAGAATTCAAGCTCGCGCTCCATCCGACCGCGATCATTTTTCTGGCGCTTTCGGCGATGATGCTGATACCGAATTATCCGTATTATGTGATCTTTTTCTATACGGGTCTCGCGGTCTTTTTCATATGTCTCAGCGCGAGAGAGAACAACGATGTGGTATTTTCGATGATGCTGCCGACGGAGAAGGGAGAGATCGTGAAAGCCAGGATACTCATGGCAGTGCTGCTCGAAACAGCGCAGCTTGTGATCGCGGTGCCGTTTGCTGTTATCCGTCAAAATATGGATATGCCAGGGAATCAGGCGGGCATGGATGCGAACATTTCACTTTTCGGACTGTCGCTCATAATGCTGGGCATTTTTAACTATTCGTTTTTCAGAGCATATTATAAAGACATAAAAAAAGTCGGCACAGCATTTGTCAAAGCGAGCACTCTTGTGTTCGTCTATATGGCAATCGCTGAAACATGTGATCATGCCGTGCCGTTTTTTAAAAATGTGCTGGATACGCCGGACCCGATGTACATCACACATAAACTGATCGTACTTGCTGTAGGCATTGCTGTATTCGTCGTTTTGACTTTGGCGGTATGCCGAAAAGCGGCCGAGTCGTTTGAAGGATCAGATATCCAGATGTAGCTGTTATCAGACGTGTATCTCTGCTTCCGAATAGAGTACTGCCGGGCCCGCTATCATCACTTTGCCGCCTTTCATACTGCAGTAAAGTGTGCCGCCGCGTTTCGACGCCTGACGAGCTTTGAGATCGTTTTTGCCGAGGGCCTTTGCCCAGTAAGGAGTTACTCTCGCGTGTGCTCTTCCTGTCACAGGATCCTCATTTACAGTAAGCTTCGGATAGAAGCAGCGTGACACGAAGTCGAAATCGCCGTCTCCCGCGGCTGTAACTATAAGACCGATACCTTCGAGAGCATTGACCTTTTCAAAGTCAGGCTCAAGGCCGCGAACCGCGTCAGCGCTGTCAAGTACAGCTACGAGCTCGTCCTTGACGAGAAGAGATTTTATCTTCACGCCGAGAGCGTCCTCGACCTGCGCTTTGACTTCAGGAGAGTCATACACGTCCGGCTCGAGGTCAGGGAAGACCATCTCGATCAGATCGCCTTTTCTTTCCGCAGTGAGCTCACCGCTCAGCGTATCGAAATAGATCTTCTTGATGTCTTTCTCGTAAAAAGAAGTGAGGATAAAAGCCGTGCCGAGAGTGGCGTGTCCGCAGAGGTCGACTTCGCCGCCCGGAGTGAACCATCTGAGACGATAACGATCGTCACTTTCCTTAACAGTGAACGCGGTCTCTGAGAGATTGTTCTCGATGGCAATCTTCTGCATGAGGTCGTCGGGCAGCCATTCGTCACGGACGATGACGCCGGCAGGATTTCCTTCAAAAACTTTTTCGGCGAACGCATCCGCCACATAATATTTCATACTGTTCTCCTTTCGGTCATGCTGTATAATATGGATATATTATACCAGAACATAAGGAGAGCGAATACAAGTTTTGTCGCAGCAGCATATAGATCAGGAGATGATAAATATGGGTAAAACACCAAAAGGAAAATACGCCTGGACGGCTAAGGTCGGAGAAAAAGGGCAGATAGTAATACCAAAAGAAGCAAGAGATGTTTTCGGTATAGAGCCGGGCGATACGCTTCTCATACTTGGCGATATAAAAAAAGGCATCGCGATCCCGCCGCCTGACTCATTAAATATATGGGAAAAGAAAATTTTTGGCTCTGTCGATGACGAGTAAAGAAAAAACCGCTGAATACGTTAGAATCAACGGTTTTGCAAGTGGTGATCTGTGGCGGGTTCGAACC
>CALDNM010000206.1 GCA_937915045.1 uncultured Clostridia bacterium | reverse complement strand
TTTTTTTCGTCCAGCTGCTGTTATAGATCTTCATAATATCTCCTGTTTCCTGACTAGTTCTATGTAATGTGCTTATTATACCCTTTTTTATTGATATCAATCATTGATCACCGTGGTAATCAGAGCCCTTTGTAGGTGTCAGATCGTATTTTTCCGCCTCTTCACGGAAGAACTCTGTCTCTTCTTCAGTGAACTTCGGATAATATGTCTCGATGCCCCAGAGCCCGTGTCCCAGCATCCGCTGTATGATGGCTTCAGCATTCTCTTTAAACTCTTCACTTCCGCGCTCACCTATACCTCTTATCAGAGCGGGATGCGCGAGCACCGGCCTTCCTCCGGCATCGATTATTATCTTCATAGCTTCTTCCACAAGTATCTTTTTTTTCTTGATACTGCGGTATTCGGGCCTCGAAAAAATATCATCGAACGCGTCTTTCACGTTCTTGATATATCCCTTGCGGACAAGCGCTCTCGCTATAATAGGCTTTCCGACAAAATCCTGCCCCGGTCTCGTGATCAGATCATCCATCGAAATATCGTAACCATCTTTCACGAGCTGCCCGATCAGCCTGTCGTTTCTTGCCTTCCTTTTTTTGCGTATGTCCTCACAAGCCTCCAGCAGCTCCCGGTTCTCCGTATCGATCCCGTACCCAAGCATGTGGATACCGACTCCGTCCGTCGTCGCCGTACTGAACTCGATCCCTGGTGTGACATCTATGTCGTATTTCTTCGCGGCCTCCTCAGCCTCTTCAATACCTTCTACGCCATCGTGATCCGTGATCGCTATACGTTCCAGTCCATTTTCATGCGCCCAGCTTACTACCTGTGCCGGAGAAAATACTCCATCAGAATAGTACGTGTGCAAGTGATAATCCGTTTTGTCACTGATTTCCATTATGACATTACCAAACCTTTCCTGACTTCTTCAGCTATTGCTTTATCTTTTAATACGGCGAGAAGTTCCAGCGCGAACTCCATGGCCGTCCCGGGTGCCTTCGACGTGATTATGTTCCCGTCAGTCACCACTTTGTCCTCACACGGCTCAGCTCCTGTGAGCCCGTCTTCCATGCCCGGATATATCGTAGCCTTTTTCCCCTTGAGTATGCCGAGCCCGCCGAGTATCATCGGTGCCGCGCATATCGCGGCGATCTTTTTATTGCTGTCCTTCGCGAATGCAGTAATGATATCTGTCACGCGTCTGTCTTTTTTCAGGTTGATCGTGCCCGGCATCCCGCCGGGAAATATGATCATTTCACAGCCGGCCGTATCGGCCTCATCTATAGTCAGATCCGCTTCGACCGCTATCCCGTGAGCGCCCTTCAAAAGCTTTGTCCCCGTAGAAACCGTCTTCACATCCGCGCCTCCCCGGCGCAGGACATCGGCTATCGTGACTGCCTCGATCTCTTCGAAGCCTTCCGCTAAATAAAGATATACCATATTATCGAGCCTTCTTTCTCAGTATCAATACCCATTGAATATTTTTTTCCTGCCCGCCGCCTGATAGGTGACATAAATAAGGACACCAAATATTATCATCGATATAAGCACTTCAAACAGGATCTCAGTATGTGAGAATCCCGCTGAAAGGATCGTGATAAGCGCGTCCCCCTCTTTGAATCCGGTCCCCTTGAGCGGAGAAATCACAAAATCAAGCACAGGAGTTATGAGCTTAATGACTGTGAACACAGCCGTCATGATAAGAAATATCACTGCTCCCCGCTTGAAATATCGCATATGTATCTCGTGTTTCTTCCATCTTATGAGGAAGAACATGGCCAGTCCTGTTATGATCGTCGCCACTATTCCGATCGCGAGATCCACATCCAGGAACGTCCGGAGATTGTGCATGAATCTCTGGTCAGCGGCGGTGAACACATTCTGGGGATTGTAGGCAGTGCTCTGCTTCATCTGAAAAACACCGGTCCGGTGCTGCATATATTTCCCAAACAGATCTGTCAGATCGCTTTGATCTATAGACACAGTCATAGTACTTAATATCTGTGATGAACTCAGGTTGTAATTATACACTCCCGTTGTACGCATAGTAGCGTTCGACGCTATGCTGATGATCATTATCGGCATAAATATCATCAGCAGAAGACCCCATACCTTTGCCGGATCCACGCTTTTTATATCCCTGGTGTTGCGCCAGGGATTGTTTCTTGATTTTCTTCTATAAGTTTTCATATGCCTATTATATTGAAATAAAAGGGCCGGGTCAACGTCGACCCGGCCTTTATTGCGAATTTGTTATCAGCCTTCCGCCTGAGCAGCCTGATACTCTGCTATGATCTTCTCCGAAACATTCGGCGGTACAGGATCATATCTTTCAAATTCCATCGTAAAGCTTCCTCTTGCCTGAGTCATCGAACGCATTTTGACAGCGTAATCAAACAGCTCAGCCTGCGGCGCTTCAGCGAATACTTTCTGTTTATTGCCCTGCATAGGCTCCGATCCAAGGATCCTTCCTCTTCTCTTGTTCATGTCGCCCATGATGTCGCCCATGAATTCGTCAGGCACTTCTATATCAAGATGCATGACCGGCTCGAGCAGGCACGGGCTTGCTTCCTTGATGCCCTTCTTGAACGCTATGGCAGCCGCGATCTTGAACGATACTTCGTTCGAATCGACCTCGTGATACGATCCGTCATACAGATCCGCCTTTACGTTCACAACGCGGCATCCCGCGAGAGGTCCCTTTTCCAGAGACTCTCTGAGTCCCTTTTCTACTGCCGGCACATAATTCTTCGGGATCGAACCGCCAAACAGCGATTCTACGAACTCGAATTCCTCTGTCGACGGGCTGAACCTGATATGTACGTCGCCGTACTGGCCCGCTCCGCCTGACTGTTTTTTGTGCTTGCCCTGAACATCTGAAGTCCCCTTGATAGTTTCTCTGTAAGCTATCTTCTGAGGGACTTTTACGACCTCAACGCCGAATTTATCCTTAAGCTTAGCGATTATATTATTGAGCTGCATCTCTCCCTGTCCTCCAAGGAGCGTCTGATGCGTCTCTGTATTTCTATCGAGAACAAACGATGGATCCTCTTCTATAAGTCTGTGGAGACCTGTGCTGAGTTTCTCCTCGTCGCCCTTGGCCTGCGTCTCTATAGCAATATAAAGAGCCGGCTTCGGGAAATCTATCGGCGGGAACTTGATGACATTGCCTTTTTCACATAACGTGAATCCAGTCTTCACATCTGTGAGCTTGGCCGCCGCGATTATGTCGCCGGCTTCCGCCCCGGTCGCGTCTATTCTGTTCTTGCCTCTCATGAAAAAGACTGTCCCGAGTTTCTCGGCTTTTTCATTGTTCGCTATATATATTTCTTTTCCGCCCTGAAGCTTTCCGGAGATCACTTTAAGGAAAGAGATCTTGCCAAGCTGAGGGTCAGCTATTGTCTTGAATACGAATGCCGCGAGAGGGCCGTCTGCGGATGGCTCTACTGTTATCTCATTCTCACTGTCGTCTACTGCCGGATACGGCGCGTGCGCCATCGGTTTTGGTACCAGGTCGATAAATGTCTCAAGTGCTTCTTTGATGCCTTCGCCCTTTATAGCCGAACACTTTATGACCGGCACTATGTCTCCGGACGCTATGCCGTTCCCAAGTCCTGTCCTGAACTCTTCATCTGTAAATTCTCCTCCATCGAAGAATTTTTCCAGCAGAGCCTCATCAGTCTCAGCAATAGCTTCGTTCAGAGCGTCTTTGTCATCGAGAGTGACTACGGAGTTCCCGAACCTTTCTTTGAGATCGGACATAGCCTGATCGATATCTACGTTATCCTTATCCGTTTTATTCATGAGGAAGAAAATCGGGATATTGTATTTTTTACACGCGTCCCAGCTCTTGTCTGTACCAACCTGCACACCTGCGGACGCGTCGATGACGATAGCAGCAGCTTCAACGGCTCTAAGTGCTGAATCGACCTCTCCCACGAAATCGAAAAATCCCGGTGTATCCACAAAATTGATCTTGACGTTATTATACTCTACAGGCACTACAGACTGATTGATGGAATATCTCTTCGCTATTTCCATTTTATCCCAGTCAGATACTGTATTTCCGTCTTCTACCTTGCCTAATCTGTTGATCACACCTGTCTCGAGAAGTGCAGCCTCCAAAAAAGTCGTTTTTCCAGTGCCTCCATGTCCGATGAGGGCAATGTTCCTTATTGTGTCGCTGTTATAGCCTTTCATTTCAGACCTCCTAAAATTTATTTTTAATGACTTGAATATTATAACATCTGCTGTGTACATTCGCAATATTTTCTGACTATTTGTACGGTTCAATAATTTCAAGCTCTTCAGTGGATGAGTATACAGTCAAAAGAGCGGCCCCGAGAGGCCGCTCCGCAATGAAATATATATAATGTAGGTATCCTTACTTTCAGATCAGCAGATCTCAAGCCAGGGCAGATCCGGTGATGTCATACCATATACCGCGTACGCGTTTCCGGTATTCCATGCCCAGTTCTGGTCGCCATATTCATAATGCCACCATTCATCGCTGTAATTTTCAAGTCCGGCATTCTTCATAAGATGATACAGAGCGCGCCTGTTTTCCGCGGCTTCACGCTCTTTATCGCTGAGCGTGATCCCTCTTTCGATCTTCTTTTCGAAATATGCCGTTCCGGCTTTTTCCGAAAGATCATCGAATCCGGATCCCATATCGAGGACGATGCCATTTTCATCAGCTACCGTCAGATCGACCGCTCCTCCTGTACTGTGAGGAGAAGCTTTGCTTTTATCTTCCGTTGGAAGAGCAACGTATTTCATCGTAGCATTTTTGACTTCTTCATCGGACATACCCGCGTTTTTTGCTCTCACGCGCTTCCTCATCGCTTCGAAAAGCGATCTTTGCACGATCTGAGGTCTCCACGCGTCATAAACGATAATGTGATATCCCCGAGGAAGCTTTTCAGCCGCTTCGATCAGACGCATGTATACAGACTCTCTCATAAATGTCTCGGAAAGTGCTCCATCAAGACCCTGCAGATAATACTGGGGCCTTACAAGGATACGGCCCGGAGCGTAGCTCATCGGTACCATTTTCTCCCCGCATTCTTTTATCGGTGTCTGTTTCACATCCGAAGACCATTCCCTTTCAGGGAAGGGTATCCTGATATCCATACTGTCATGCCATTCGTTCATATCCGCTCTTCTTTCATTTATGATAATTGCTACTTTATCACAGCGTCAAATACTCTGAAGATGTTTTCTTCTCCGACTTTCCTGAGATCACTTTCCGAGAATCCCCTGTCCGCCAGAGCTTTGATAAAGTTCTGCGCGTCCGACGATTTTCCGATCCCGGGTACCATATTCTCTACATCGTCCTCGTCTCCGAGATACCAGCAGAAATCGAATCCGCAGCATACATAGTCCTTGCCAACGAGATCAGCGATATACTTAGCGTGGTCCGCGAGTTTCTCAACTGTAGGTTTCTCTTCATCTATAAAGTCGCCCCACGAGTTCATTCCTATGACTCCGCCTCTTTCAGCTATCGCTTTGATCTGATCATCTTTGAGATTACGTTTGTTCGGACAAAGAGCGTAAGCATTCGAATGCGACGCTATGACCGGGCCTGAAGTATTCTCCATTATATCCCAGAATGTCTTTTCACTCGCGTGAGAAACATCTATGACCATACCGAGTTTTTCCATGACAGCAAGCGCTTTTTCCCCGAGCTCTGTTATGCCGTCTCCGGGGCCCTCGTGTCCGACTCCCGCCGCGAATTCATTGTCGTTGTTCCATGTCAGCATCGCATGTCTGAAGCCGAGATGATACATCATATGGAGGAAGCCGAGGTCTCCGTGGAAACCGTCGAACCCCTCTATCCCGAGCATTACTGCCGTCTTGCCGCCGGCCTGTATCCTTCTGATATCATCCGTGCAGTAAGCGAGCTCCGCCACATCTGTCTCATCGAATTCCTCGAATGAAGCAGCGAGTGTATCGATCAGCGTCTTCTGATGATCGCCGAGATCCGGATCAGTCCAGAGAGCGTACATGATGCCTCCGACTTCTCCTTTTTTGTAATCAGGCATATGATATTTCTTTATTATATCAGTCTCTCCGGCGTGTCTTTTTGCCATGATATCCGCCATCGTGTCTGAATGAGAGTCAAATATTTTCATTATTTGCCTTCTTCCTTTTTTAAATTTCTTTCATATCTTCCATAGAGTATGAACGCTATGATCGCGAAGATCACAGGTCCCGCTATAGACCAGATCATCGTTAAAATGTCTCCGCTGAGTGCTGGTTCTATGATGCAGAAGAAGTTCGCGAACCCGATAGTGAACGTAACTATTACGCCCCAGATCGTAGCGCTTTTCTGGCTCTTGTATACTACGAACGGTCTCTCGATGTCTGTTCTTTTCTTGAATGCCGGGAACGCTCCTGAAATAAACATGTAAGGAACTGTAGCCGATACTGTAGTCATGATCAGCAGCATGTTGAAGAACTCGTTCGCGCTCTTTCCGCCGAAGCTTACGAGTGCTATGAACACTACTATTATTACACACTGTATGATAAGCGCGTTTTTAGGTGTTCCGCGTTTTTCATCGATCTTCATGATGAATTTCGGCCATAGTCCGTCAGGTGTTCCTTCAACTGCCTGCTTGAGCGCGCAGTAGAGGCACTGTGTAAGTCCGCCGAGATATGTCATGAACAGAGAAAGTCCTACTATTCTCGCAAACCATTCTGAAACGACTACCGCTGTCGCGACCTTCGCGCCGCATCCTGTAGCGATGCGCCCTCGGAAATTGCTTTCTTAAATACAGAAAAGTCGCGACCTTCGCGCCGCATCCTGTAGCGATGACGTATCCGAGGTTCTTCATGATCACGATAGCAGCGTTTGCCATGTTGATCTGGCTCGCGAGTTTGCCCCAGCTCGTGAAGAGTCCTACTATGAATACTCCTACGCAGTAAGCTACTGTAGTCAGGATCGCGCCCATCATTATGCCTTTAGGGAAGTTCTTCTCTGCGTCTTTTGTCTGGTCTGTGACTCCGGCAACAGTTTCTGAACCGCCGTATGCCAGGATGGCGAAAGCGAGGAACGCGATGAATCCGCCGCCGCTCTGATAATCAGGGTTTGGTGATGATACGAACGCGTGAGCCGTGATAGGCTGCGCGATCTGTCCGTGATTGACCGCTATAGCTATGATACCGCCGATGATGAGTACTACGTTCAAAGCGAGTACCGACACACCGCCGACATTAGCGAAACGCACAACGTCCTTCAGGCCGTGGATGCAGAACAGTGTCATGATTATTACTGCCGCAATACCGAGAAGACCAACACTCTCATTCGAGTTCAGTCCGAAGAACGACCATGTCGATGTCGTATCTCCTCCGAACAGCAGTGCTGAGAAATGTATCCAGATCGAAACGAATGTCTGTATCATCCATATCGCCTGTCAGATATACCACATGATGATAGCTACAAAAGCGTACTTTACGCCCTTTGCTTTTTCCATCCAGTTGTAGATACCGCCGGCTTCGTCTTTCAGCGCGGAGCCGTATTCAGAAATCATAAATGCGTATGGTATAAAAAATAGTATTGCTGCGGCGATCATCATTACGATCGCTCCATATCCCATCTGATAGAACATCCTCGGGATGTTGTTGAATGCCAGTATCGATGTACATGTCATCAGCGCGACGCTTCCGGCGCCTATCATTTTTTTCTTTCCCTCTTTTTCCTGTGGGCTCAGATTGTCCTGGACAACCGAGCCATTCCCATCTTTGGTCATGCTATTACTTCCTTTCGTCAAATAATTGAAATGAAAATATAATATAGAAATTAGTTTGTTTATTTTATGTTGTTCGTCTTAGTTTTTGAGCTGTGACGAAAAGCATGCAATGAGATGTCCTGACAAGCCCTCTCGGCGTCAGGTACGTTAGTTTTGTTTGAACCGAAGCATATAATGAATGGATGTTTCGCGTATACGATCCCCATGTCGTTCGTGATCCCGCAGTCCTCTCCGGTCTTATGTGCTATCGGGATGCTGCGCATGAAGAAAGGTATTTTATACGCTATCTGCTGGTTCTGAAGGATCGCGGACATCTCACGGCTCGCGGCCTCCGAGACAAGTTCTCTGTTGTAAAGTTTCTCGAAGAAAAGTCCTGTTTCTTCAAGCGAGATCATGTTTTCGAGTCCGCGCGATGCCGCGTCGTCATCAAAAAGTCTCCTCGCGAGAACGCTCTTCTCGCATCCGTTTTCCTTCATGCATTTATTTATATAGTCTATCCCAAGGATCTTGATAAGAATGTTCGCGGCCGTATTGTCGCTGATGGTGATCATCAGCCTGCACAAGTCACTCATCGTGACCTCAATGTCCGCATGCATATAACTCAGCACTCCGCTTTCCGGGAACATATCATCCGGAAGTCTGTCGGCATTGTCCATGTCCGCGTAATCTATGACCCCCGCGAACGGGACTTTATCGCTGTTCGATATTATGAGTGTATCGCCCATATGCAGTTTTCCTTCTTTGATACGACTGAACAGAGCTGCCATGACCCAGATCTTGATCACGCTGGCTGCTTCAAAAACATCTTCGCCTTCCTTTATCGTTTCACCTGTTTCCAGGTCTTTATAAAACACTCCTGTCGTCCCTTTGAGAGAAGACAATGTAGTCTTCACAAAATCGCTGAATGAATTCATTTTTTCCTTTCCAAAGCTAAATTTGATTCTATAGTTGTATCGAACGATTATTAACCGATTATTAATATAGCACTTTCGTCACCGAATTCAATAGTGGCAGGACAAATTCTTCAGAATAATGACGAATTTTTTCAAAATAGTGATGAAATCGTTCGAAATTATGACGTGAATTTCAGCATAATGATGAGGATCTTCAGTATAGTGATGATTTTATGCAAATATGACCTCGGAGGAACACTATCGCTCTCCGAGGTCCTTAGTTTCTCTATTGTTATCTTTTATTGTCTTTCACTGGTTTTTGTGCCATATTCTTTCTTTTTCAGTTCAAATATCTTTTTGATTTGATATAATATCCGTATTGATAAAAAAGGAGAAAATACAAATGAGCGAAAAACATGATTACGCGGCCGAAAGCCTGAAAATGCATTACGAGAAAAGAGGTAAGATAGAGGTCATCAGCACCGTTCCTGTAGCGAACGAAAATGATCTGTCTACAGCATACACTCCGGGTGTAGCGCAGCCATGCCTGGAAATACAGAAAGATATTTCAAAGAGTTATGAGCTTACGAGAAGATGGAACATGTGTCTCGTTGTGACTGACGGTTCAGCTGTGCTCGGTCTTGGTGACATCGGTCCTGAAGCCGGCATGCCGGTCATGGAAGGCAAATGTGTGCTTTTCAAATCGTTCGGCGGAGTCGATGCTTTTCCTCTCTGCATAAAAAGCAAAGATGTAGATGATATCGTAAATACGATCTACATGATCTCCGGCAGTTTCGGCGGTGTTAATCTTGAAGATATATCGGCTCCGAGATGTTTCGAGATAGAAAAGAAACTGAAAGAAAAATGTGATATCCCTATCTTCCACGATGATCAGCACGGTACAGCCGTCATCACACTTGCCGGCCTCATCAACGCGCTAAAGGTCACAGGAAAGAAAATAGAGGACTGCACCATGGCGGTCAGCGGAGCGGGAGCCGCGGCCACAGCAATCACGAAGCTGCTCCTCAAATATGGCCTGAAAGACGCGATCCTGTGTGACAGCAAGGGCGCGATCTATGAAGGACGTACCGAACGTATGAATCCATATAAGGAAGAAATGGCAAAGCTCACGAACCGTGGCATGGTCAAAGGCAGCCTGAAGGACGCTATCAAAGGCGCTGACATTTTCCTTGGAGTAAGCGCCCCGGGAGTCGTTACCAGAGAAATGATATCGACAATGGCTGATGACGCGATCGTGTTTGCATGCGCGAATCCTGTGCCTGAGATCTATCCTGATGAAGCTAAAGCGGGCGGCGCGAAGGTCGTATCGACGGGACGTTCCGATTTCCCAAATCAGATAAACAATGTACTCGCGTTCCCGGGAATATTCCGCGGAGCTTTCGACGTACGAGCGAGCGAGATAAATGAAGAGATGAAGTTCGCCGCGGCAGAAGCGCTCGCCTCTGTCATCCCTGACGATGAACTCAACGCGGATTACATCATACCAAAAGCATTCGATCCTCGAGTCAGGGACGCCATCGCGAAAGCTGTCGCGCAGGCAGCGAGAGATACAGGCGTCGCAAGGATATAAATGATATAATCGAAACGAAACATAAAGTTGAAGGCCGGCTGAGCATATGCTCTGCCGGCCTTCGTTCTGGTGGAGAACAGGGGGATCGAACCCCTGACCTCGTGATTGCGAACCACGCGCTCTCCCATCTGAGCTAGTCCCCCACGTATCTGTTACAAACGCGCTTGCAAGAATGGCTATTTATCAACGGTTAGCGGGCACGGTTTCAACACGTGTCTTATTCTGTCCGCATGATTTTTTTACACCTTGTACGCGTGATTACCTGAATATAATAACACAAAGTGGGGCGAAAAAAAAGGGCAATATGTATATTTTCATACTGCCCTTAATTTGTTAATGTGTGCATATATAACTTTGCAATTTGTCGCGTATAGATTTCGCATTCTCGATATTATTGCCCGTTATAATATGGTTAAGCGTCGCAAGTTCTACGTCGCATAACAAGTCCATTTTCTCGTCGATTCTGTTTAATGTTTTACTTAGTGCGTCAATTTCCTGCGGTGAATGCGCGACTTTGTTGACGGGCTTTATTATGCCCCACAGCGCTTTGCCCGCTGTGACTATCGTGATTATACCGCCTGCTGCCACTAAAACATAATCAATCGGAGACATTATATACCTCTTTTCGTTTTATTTAGCCGTCAGTTGTTTCTCCAGTTTCTCTATGCGCGCGTCCTGCGCCGCTAACGCTTTGTCCTGCTCCTTGATCTTTGCCGCAAGGATAGGGATGAATTCTTCGTAGCATAACGCATAAGTGTATTCTGGTTTTGTTCCATCATCAGTATATGCGGGGAAGTCCTCATCGTCATTATCATATTTGCACCAACCTGCGAATTCCATATCCGACACGTTCGCTTTATCCATAGCCTCTTTTACGTCCTGTGCAATAAAGCCGCAGTGTAAACGCCCGGCAGTACCATACTTGTACTTATAACTTACGGGTTTAAGGTTATCGAACATATCAACATATCTGTCGCTTAATGTTGTTATATCCTTTTTAAGATTCTTGTCAGATTGTACCGCAGTCGTTCCATTAGATAGATACGCTTTTGTTTTGAGTATAATCTTACGGCCCGCATATATATTAGTATCACTATTCGAAGCTCTGTTAGAAGATGATATGGCGATATTATCACCAGATGTCAAGTTAATCATCGGTAAACCTTTTGTATTATCGTACAATTTATCGACGTATAATGTATTTGGTATATGTACAGTAAAATTACTAGGATCGCAATAAAGATACATTGTAGGTACTGCCTGTTCTATACTATCCTTTGCACAAATATAATTCGAGCATATTGCGCCTGCCTTTATACGGCCGCCAAAATACGTGTCGGTATTATCCACGCAGTTAATACGCCCATTGCCGATTATTGTGCGTGACATTGATGAACCCGAACTTCTCTGTATAGTAAGGCCATTTTCATAATAATTCGCCCCGTTACTTCCAAGTGTAATCGTTGTCAAACCGTCCGAGAAATTCTTCACGATTGTATCGCCCGATATATAGAAGCTGCCTATACTGCCGCTAGTAGCGTTTAAGTTGCCTGTTATATTAGCGTTAGTCGCCGTCAGCTTGCCGTACTGATCCACGGTGAATACACCGTTACCGATATTTATTGTACCGCCGCTGATCTGCTTGCCGCTTATAGTTGTGCCCGTAATATTTTCGGCCGCTACTTTGCCCGCCGTAATGCCGAGCGCATTAAGTTTATTTACGTCAAGTACGTTCGCCTGTATCTTGTTTATAAGCGCGGTATTAGCCGACAGGTTATTAATGAACGCCGTATTAGCCGTGAGATTATCCACGTCTATCTGCGCCGCCGTAATAGTCTTGTCCGTGATTACCTCGCCGTTTATTTTCTCGCTGCTTACAACTTGCGTTGCGCCCGCGATACTATTCAACTGATACACGATTGATTTGTCCGTGCCGCGCAGTACAAGTCTGTCCGCGGTTATAGTGCCGCCTGTGATGTTACTTGCGTCCAGATTAACTAGGTGTACAGTCGCGCCGTCTATTGTGCCCGCCGTGATTTTGTCACCGCTTATTGTGCCGCCGAATACTACGTCTGCGCCTAATGTACCGCCGCTGATCTTGTCCGCCGTAAGGTTAGTGATATTAACCAGTGACGCATCTATCTGGCCGCTAGTAATAGTCGTCGCATCTATGTTCGCTATGTGCGCCTTGCTTGCGTCTAGCGTGCCGCTAGTAATCTTGTCGGCGCTGATCTCGCGCGCATTAAGATTGTCTATGAACGCTTGCTGCGCCGTAAGTTTGTTTACGAATTCAGTCTGCGCCGTAAGGTTTGTTATAAAAGCATTGTTCGCCGACAGATTATTTATGAAGGCAGTTTCCGCTATTAAACTGTCCGTGTCTATTTCCGTCGCCGTTAAACAATCCACATTGAGCGCGTCTATTTCGCCCTCGCCTATTCCGTTACCGTTTATACTGCCGTCCTCACCAAAATAAAATTTACAACCAGCAAAT
>CALDNM010000205.1 GCA_937915045.1 uncultured Clostridia bacterium | reverse complement strand
CCTGTCCCTATGAGGCCGCCTACGTCAAGGTGCCCGTCTTCCTTCTGCGGAAGATCCGCTCCCGGATTTTCTATGTACGCCTTCACCTGCCCGGTGCCGTATCCGCACGCGACTATTTTGTCCGCCGGACCGTCACCGCTGAACTGTACCGTCAGTCTGTCATCCGGCTCTTTGAGCTGGAGGCTCATGATACCCGCGCCTGTGATGACGCGGCCAAGCGCCGCCGTCGCCGTCGGTGATGTGGTGTGCAGCTTCATCGCTTCATTTACTATATCTGTTGTTATCGTGAGATAGACCCGGTATGATCCGGACCTGTCCATCGCTGTAAGTACTCTGCTCATATTGCCTTTCTTTCTGATGCTTTCAGTATATACTATCAGATATGCATTTATTTCTCAATGCGCTATTTTTTTAAGTTAAATTTCAATATGTTATACTATTATATATTCATAGTCACACTGAAGAAAGGATGGATGTGCGATGAATAACGATCGATATAACAATGGATACGACCCCGATTCCTATATGCGTTACAACATGGACGACCTGAGCGGCGGCAATGGCGGACACGGCGGGAACGGCGGCGGTCCGGAGTATTACTACAATAAAAAAGGAAAGAGAAAGAAGAAGGCGAAGGAGATAAAACTCACGGGGCGCAAAGTCGCCTGCATCGTGCTGGCGTGCATGGTGTTCTCTGGCGCGGCGACGGCCGGGACTCTCTGGGCCTATAATAATTACTCGTCCATCGGGACGCTCACGGGTTCGACCGACGGATACACTCTCGAAACGGCGACCGGCAGCAGCATGACGGTATCGCAGATCTCGAAAAAGGTCACGGGCTCTGTGGTCGAGATCACGACTGAAAGTGTTTCGACCGACAACTGGGCAAGCCAGTACGTCACTGAGGGCGCGGGCTCCGGTGTCATCATAAAGAGCAACGGTTATATCCTGACCAACTATCACGTCATCGAAGGCGCGAGCAAGATCACCGTCACGAATGACAGTTCGAAAAAATACACCGCTAAGGTCGTGGGCTATGACAGCGACAACGACATCGCGGTTTTGAAGATAGATGCGACAGGGCTCACTCCTGTCACTTACGGCAACAGCGACGAGATAAGCGTCGGTGATATGGCGGTCGTCTGCGGCAACCCCCTGGGTTCGCTCGGTGACTCTGTTTCTTCCGGTATTATCTCCGCGACTAAGAGAGAGATAACTCTCGACAACAACACGATGAACCTGATACAGACGGACGCTTCCGTCAACCCGGGCAATTCCGGCGGCGGGCTTTTCAACAGTCACGGCCAGCTCGTAGGTGTCGTTGTTGCTAAATCATCCGGTACTGATGTAGAAGGTCTCGGATTCGCTATACCTGTGAACACGGCTGCGAAAGTCGCCGCGAAGATAATCAAGACAGGAGGAAACACGAGCAGCAGTTCGGGATCCTCCGGATCTAGTTCAAGCTCGAGCTCATCGAGCACTGCCTACTCAGGAATGAGTTATCTCGATCTTACAAGTAAGAGCGACGCTGAGCAGTACGGCTACAGCAAGGCAGGAGTATATATCGCCGAGGTGAACAGCACGAACGCGAAGTCGGCAGGTTTCCAGGCAGGCGACAGAGTCGTCAAGGCAGGAGGAAAGACGATATCGAGTTTCTCGGTGCTCAAGACAGCTATCCAGTCACGCAGCCCGGGCGACAAAATGACTTTCGTCGTGTCAAGGAACGGCTCAAATAAAACCATTACTATGACGCTTGGGAGCACTTCAGACCAGAGCTCACAACAGTGATCATAAAACCGAAATATACAAAAACACATTTTCCTATCTAACTTAAACGGTCCTCCGCACTGCACCCGCGGAGGACCGTTTTTATTCTGTTATTTGATTTTGCCGCGGCTATCTCCTGTCCGACTCGGCGAACGCGTAATCGTTCTCCACCACGGACTTGAGCTGCTCGACGTGATCCTCGGCCGCTTTTCTCGCGCTCTTCGCGTTCCCGGATTTTATCCCTTCGATGATCGCTTTATGCTCGCGCGGCATTTTCTCGGCCCTTCTGAAATCGTCGTAATAGATATATCTGAATCTAAGGACGAGCTCCTGCAGCTGTTCGACGACGTTCATCAGTATCTTGTTGCTGCTTCCTTCTACTATTATATGGTGGAACTCAGTATCCAGCTTTATCATTTCTCCGGTGTCGTTGTCCTTGACTGCTTCTCCGTATTTATCCGCCGTGCGATACAGGCGGGCTTTCGTATCGTCGTCCATCCTCTTCGCCGCGAGCTCTGTCGCGAGCCCTTCGATCTCTTCACGCACTTCGAGTATCTCTATCATATCTCTTACAGAGACTTCGGACGCGTAAGCGCCTCTTCTCGGTTCGATGGTGACGAGGCCTTCTTTTTCAAGCTTCCTGATCGCCTCGCGTACCGGGGTCCTGGAGACTCCCATCTCCTTCGCCATCTCCACTTCCATCATCCTTGTACCAGGTTCGATCTGCCCTGTCAGTATCTGCATCTTGAGCTCGTCATAGACAATCTCGCGGAGAGGCCTGTGGCTATTATCAATATTAAGCATTCCCTTACCTCCTCTTGCCTGAGACGGACCGCCGGAAATTCCGCGCTCCGCGCGTTACAGCATCGTACGTGTCACAAATGTCTCTTTGTTGATTTTCTTCATGACTTCGCCGGCCTTTTCCGCGTCGCGCTTTCCTGCCGCGAGCCCGTATACTGTCGGCCCGCTCCCGCTCATCAGCACTGTATCTATGTTCTCGATCCCTCTCATTTTGTTCTTTGTATACAATACTGGATTATATGCTTTCAGCGTATAAAATTCAAGCACGTTGCACATATTCGCGGTGACCTTTTCGCGGTCCCCCGAGCGGAGGCCTGAAACGAGCGCGTCCACGTCCGGCCGCGCCGTGATCTTTGCCCTGTCGATCGCCTTGTAAACTTCTTTGGTCGATACGGACAGCGGTGGTTTTGACAGGATCATATACGAGTCGAGCGGCGGTAATGGCGTGAGCTCTGTGCCCGTTCCTTCCGCAAGCGCGCACGTCGCCGCGAGAGGGTCTTTCGCGAGCCCGAGCTTAATGTTCGACTTCGCCTGGCCCATGACGCAGAACGGCATGTCCGCTCCTATCTCAGCAGCGATCCCGCAGAGCTCTCTCACACTGAGCCCGAGCTCCCAGAGCCTGTTCAGCCCGTGAAGTACGGCGGCCCCGTTCCCGCTTCCTCCGGCCAGACCGGCCGCCACGGGGACCTTC
>CALDNM010000204.1 GCA_937915045.1 uncultured Clostridia bacterium | reverse complement strand
AAAATTGGCGATCCGAACCGGGTTCGAACCGGTGACCTCCAGCGTGACAGGCTGGCATTCTAACCAACTGAACTACCGGACCACACATGCTGTTTTTGGTGGGCGCTACAGGGCTCAAACCTGTGACCTCCTGCTTGTAAGGCAGATGCTCTCCCAGCTGAGCTAAGCGCCCTTAAGTGGTAGCGGCGGCTGGAGTCGAACCAGCGACCTTCCGGGTATGAACCGGACGCTCTAGCCAACTAAGCTACACCGCCACGCATCACACAGTAGAAAACCCGTGCAACAAATATATTACCATTTGGATTGGGCCGTGTCAAGGTAAAAAAGCCCTTTTCAAAGATGAAGATATGTTGTATTATTAATGACATAAGAAGGGAAGAAGAATAATGAAGAAAACGCTTATAGTGATCGCGTGTGTGTTCTCTGTTGCGGTTCTGGTACTTGGGATAGTAAGCTTTTCAAGGGTATATGTTTACGGTACGGCCCATTATCCGGAGGGAACAACGATAAATGGGGTATCGTGTTCCGACCTTACGGTCGATCAGGCCTCCGCGAAGCTCACAAAAGTGTGGAACGGAAAGACATTTGAATTTACAAACAAGAATGGCAAAGTCCTTGGAGAAATAGAGGACTTTGGTTTTACGTATAATATCACATCGAGTCTGAAGAAAGTGATGATCCAGAGTATCCTGAATCCTTCGGTCAGGAATGCCATAAAAGACGATAAAAATTTGACTGTCAAGATGACAGTGGCAGGGACAACAAAAGCCTTTAATAAAGAAGTGAAAGGCCTTGGTTTCGTTTCGAAGAATTATACTGTCAAAACGAAGAACGCGTATGTGGATATGTCAAATACGGATTTCAAGATCGTGAAGGAAGTTTACGGAGACAATATCAGCATGAAACGTCTGAAAGGCAAGATCCTCAACGATATAGAGGATGGAGACTGGAAAGTCGTATATAAAAAGTCGAATTATTATGAACTTCCGACGGTCAAGTCCACATCATCGTCCCTGACGAAAAAACAGGATTTCTGCAATAAATATTACACGCAGAAGATAAAATACAACATGCATGGTACTACAGTCACGATCACGCCGGGACAGCTTGAAAAGGTGATAAAGGTCGATGACAGCGGCAATGTGACAACGAGCAGAAAAGCCGCGTACAAGCTCGCTCACAGCCTGGCGTATAAATATGACACGGCGTACGCGCTGAGGAAGTTCAAGACTGCCGGAGGCAGCACGATCAAAGTAAGCGGCATGGGGTATGGCTATCTCATGGATTATAAATACGAGGGCAAGCAGCTTTACAATATAATCAAGAGCGGCAAGGATACTACGAGGACGCCTAAATACAAACGGACGCCTCTGTTCAAAAATGACAAGACTATAACGAACAATTACGTTGAGATAGATATAAGCGATCAGACACTTTATCTCTTCAAGAACGGGAAAAAGAAGCTGGCTTGTTCTGTGGTCACCGGGAACGTTTCGAAGAGCCACGGGACGCCGGAGGGCGTGTTCTATGTGCAGGGCATGGCGAGGAACGCTACGCTCAGAGGAGCGGATTACGACGGTACTCAGTATGAGTCACCTGTATCGTACTGGATGCCTTTTGACGGCGGTATCGGGATGCATGACGCTTCGTGGAGAAGCTCGTTCGGCGGAACTATATATCAGACAAGCGGATCGCATGGATGCGTGAATATGCCATATTATGGAGCGCAGAAGGTTTATAATACTGTATCTGTAGGCTGGCCTGTAGTAGTGCATCAATAGATGATAAAATAACTTTTGTATAAAAAAACAACTGCGGTATCCCGTGATGGGTACCGCAGTATTGAATTCTCACGATCGTTTTTATTCTGTCTCTTCGGGAGCGGATTCTTCGGCGGGAGCTTCTTCAGCTGTTGGGGCTTCTTCGGCCGCGGCTTTTCTTTCCGCTTCTCTCTCCGCGAGGACTTTTTCGTATTCTACGAAAATTGCTTCCTTTATCCTGTTCCTTGTTTCAGATTTAAGAGGATGGGCGATATCTTTGAAGTCTCCTTCACCCATTTTTCTGCTCGGCATAGCTATGAATAATCCATTCTGCCCGTCGATGATCTTAATGTCGTGGACAACGAACTCATCATCAAAAGTGATGGAAACCACCGCTTTCATCTTGCCTTCGTCGTTGATCTTGCGAATCCTTACATCAGTTATGTCCATACTGTCCGACACCGCCTTTCTGTCTAAGTGATACATAGTATGCTTGTTATCCTTATTTAATTATATGCCCCGAGTCAATGATTTACAAGAAACTTTTAAAAAATCTGAATATTCGGAACAACATCGATGGTCCCTGATGATTCATCGACCCCCATCAGGCGTACGACAGATGTGTATTCACCTACTTTTGTTTCCGGTATGTCGCCGGCAGCTATCGCTACTCCGATGCCGCAGACCTTGATGTCGAATTCATCCAGAAGCTCAGTTATTCCCTTGAGGGATCCGCCGGCGCGCATGAAGTCATCTATTATAAGGGCATTCGAACCGCGCCTGGCGGCTTTTTTTGCCATAGACATTTTCTGCATCTTCCCTGAAGAACCGGAGAAGTAGTTAATGGAGATCGTCGGGCCTTCGGATATTTTAGTTTCACGACGTACCACTATCACCGGGATATCAAGCAGGCGGGCAGTCGTAAAGGCGAGCGGTATGCCTTTTGTCTCCAGCGTCACGACGTAATCCGCTCCCGCGTCCGCGAATTTCCTCGCGAATATAGCCGCCAGCTTTTCGGCCACCCCTGGTGAGAACATTATATCGGAAGTATAAAGAAAACCCCCGCCCATGATTCGTTCGGGTCCCGCCAGATGTCTGCAGAGTTCTTTCTGCACTTCAAGTACCTGCGCGTCCGTGATGTACGGGACGTACTTGACTCCGCCGCCGACTCCCGGCACGGTGATCATCATCCCGAGATCGTTTTCGCTCAGGATCTTTTTGGCTATCGCCAGATCCTCGCTGATACTCGATTTGGCGGCATTGAAACGGCTGCAAAAATAGTCCAGCCTGAATGACCTGTTCGGGTGATCAGAGAGTATCTTTATCATTGCGCCTACGCGCTCTGTCCTTTTCATGATTTGATGATATTATGACGATTCAAATTTGTCAAATCGGTTTAAAGAATCCCTTCGTTATGCTATAATAATCACGTTATGATCTAACGGAGGAAATATAGAATGGATTTTTCAAAAGTTAAAAATGTTCACTGCATCGGTATAGGCGGGATAGGCCTCTCAGCCGTTGCTGATATCCTCATTTCAAAAGGGTATAACGTCACAGGTTCGGATATGAACCGCAATGAAAAAGTAGAACATCTTATGTCGGAAGGCGTGAATATATCACTGGGGCATAAAGCTGAGAACGTCGACGGAGCGGACCTTGTGGTCTATTCGAACGCGATAGGAAGAGACAATCCGGAACTGGTCGAGGCACGCGGCAAAGGTATACCGTGTATCACCAGAGCTATGATGCTGGGGCATCTCATGACTGAGCACAAACACAGCATCGCTGTTTCAGGAACTCACGGAAAGACAACGACTACATCGATGATATCACTCATCATAAAGCACGCGGATATGGATCCAAATATTCTCGTAGGAGGAAATCTGGAGGAGATAAACGGCAATGTCAGCGTAGGACACGGAGACTTCTTTATCACGGAAGCGTGTGAATACATGGACAGCTTCCTGCAGTTCAAGCCTATGATAGAAATCATCCTCAACATCGATTCCGATCATCTCGATTACTTTAAGGATATCGATCATATCGTGAAATCGTTCAACGACTTCGCGGATATCGTTCCTGAGGACGGGATGATTTTTGCGTATGACTCGAACCCGTTCGTCAAGCAGGTCATCAAAGACAGGAAGAATGTTATCACATTCAGCCTG
>CALDNM010000203.1 GCA_937915045.1 uncultured Clostridia bacterium | reverse complement strand
TAGACAAGCGCGGACGTCATATGCTCCTTTCGAAGATACTGAAAAAAGAAGATCCTGAGCTCAGGGTATTTGGAGGTTACAGCTCGAACAACGATTTCATCGAGATGACGAACGATTTCATTTCTGAACTGAAGCAGTACAGCACCGGGCCGGATGATCTCAGCGCAGTCATAGATGATACGCCGGAGAACTCGTTCCTGCACCGAAAGCTCGCGGATGTACAGAAGATATTCGCGGATTATGAGGAGCAGATCGCCGGGAAATATATTGACACGGAAGATTACGTAACGCTGTACGCGTCGAAGATAAACCAGTCAAGAACGGTCCTCGGGAGCACTGTCTGGATATATGGGTTCGATTATTTTACGCCGAAGAATCTTGAGGTCATAGGGAAGCTCATGACCGCGGCGGACGACGTGAATATCGTGCTGACGTGGAGCGCCGGGCATGGCGATGACGATATCTTCAGCATAGGCACGAACATGACGGAGAAGCTCCGCGGGATCGCGGAGGATGAAGGGGTGAAGTGCGAGGGACCGACTGACATCGCGGAACTCGGGAGCGGGACATCCGAGGAAAAGGCAAAATACCTTTCGTTCATCGAGAAGAACCTGTTCGCGGTGCCTGCGGAAAAGATCTTAATGAAAGCGGGCGGCGAGAGAACGGAAGAAGCGGACGAGATCGATGGACAGGTGACGCTCGTGTGCGCGCCGGACTATTACTCCGAAGCTGAAGCGGCTGTCATCGCGGTAAGGGATCTTGTGAGGACACGAGGGTACCGTTACAGCGACATTGCCGTCATCTGCAACGACCTTGAGACACGCGGACGGATGGCGAAACGCGTTTTCGCGCAGTATGGCATCGATCTTTTCATGGACGAAAAGAGGGACATCATGTCGAGCCCTGTCGTGAGCTATATGATCTCGCTGCTCGATATGATCACGAAAGGTTACCGGCGGGAAGATGTGATGAAACTCATGAAGAGCGGACTTACGGACTTCGAGGCGAAGGATGTCGACGAACTTGATAATTACGCCGCGAAATATTTCATCCGCGGGACGAAGTGGCGGCGCGACTTCGTGAAGGGGCAGGATGAGACAGATCTCGCGAAGCTGAATGAGATGAGAAAGACTCTCATCGGAGCGATCGAAAAGTTCGACCGCGATTATACAGACGGAAAGACCGTTTCAGAAAAAGTCAAAGTAATGTACGAATATCTCAGCGATGTCGCGAAGCTCCCTGCCAGGATCGAAGAGCTCATAGCGGATCAGACTGAAGCCGGCGAACTCGAAGCGGCCGGAGAGACCGCGCAGGTATGGAATGTGACAGTCGATATTTTCGATCAGCTCATAGATATGACAGGAGAAGAGCGGATATCGAAGCGCGACTTCGCGGATCTTTTCAGGGCGGGCATGGAGTCTGCCGAGATAGGCGTCCTTCCTCCGGCGGCGGACGGCCTTCTCATGGGAACGATGCAGAGGACGCGTACAGGGATGAAGAAAGCCGTAGTCGTGATCGGCGCGAACGAGGGAGTACTTCCCGCTGCAGCATCGGGTGAAGGCATCCTGAACGAGGATGAGAAGCTCGAGCTCGCGGCGAGAGGCATCGAGATATGCAAGCTCGACCGCTTAAGGATACAGGAAGAGAATCTCGCGATATACAAAAATATTTCAAAGGCTTCAGAGTATCTCTATATGAGCTGCTCATCGTCTGACGACGAAGGGAAGCAGACGCGGCCATCTACGGTATTTGAAAAATTAAAAGAACTCTTCACAGGAATAGAGATAAAAACAGGAGAAGAAAACGACCTCGTCCAGGCGCCCGGAAGCACTATCGGGCATCTGGCGAACGAAGTGAGAAGGTGTGCCGAGAACGGAGAAGAGCTTCCGGACGAATGGAAGGAAGCGGCGCTCTGGTACAGGGAACACGATCCTGAGACGCTTGAACGGATGGAGAGCGCTCTCACATATCACAATACCGTCTCGCGCATAGACCGCGAGGAGGCAGAGGAGCTTTACAAAAAAGAAGGCGCGGACATCCTTTCACTCAGCCCGTCGAGGCTCGAGAAATACGGTAAATGTCCGTTCATGCATTTCGTTTCATATGGCCTCATGCCGGACGAACCGAGAGTGTACGAAGTCGGAGGTGCGGAGATAGGCGAAGTCTGCCACATATGCCTGATGGAGCTTGCGAGCAGCCTTACAAAAAAGGATGTGAAGATAACCGCTGACGATTCGCCGTGGATGAGCGCGACAGAAGAAGGCGTTTACTCTAAAGTCGACGCAGTCCTCGAAGCGAAGAGCAGGACGTATAAAGAAGGGATACTCAGTGACAGCAAAGCGGAGGAATACAGGACGCGCAGGATGAGAGACGTCATCCGGCAGACGGCCTGGAACATG
>CALDNM010000202.1 GCA_937915045.1 uncultured Clostridia bacterium | reverse complement strand
CAATCTACATTTAAATTATACAGGAAGCTCCTTATTATTTCTATTTTCCAAGAAAATCACTCACACATTTTTCATACGCTTTCACAGGATCATCAGCATTTGTGATCGGTCTTCCGACTACAATGAAATCTGAACCTATTCTGCCCGCCTCGCGCGGTGTAGTTATCCTTGACTGGTCCCCGATGTCGCTCTCGGCAAAACGTATGCCCGGCGTTACTGTAAGGAAATCCCTGCCGCACTCGCCATGTATCTCCGAGCTCTCAAGAGGTGAACAAACGACCCCGTCAAGCCCTGATTCCTTCACATTTTTCGCGTATTTTATTATTACATCATTTATGTCATCTTTTATTAGTATATCATCTTCAAGACGCTGCTGATCCGTCGAAGTCAGCTGTGTGACGCCAAGCAGTAATGGTCTCGACCCGTCATCGCGCGTGAGTCCTCTGAGAGCTGCTCTCATCATTTTTTTCGTGCCGGCAGCGTGGACATTGACCATGTCGACATCGAGCGCTGACAGGACCGTCATAGCCTTTTCGACAGTATTCGGTATATCATGCAGCTTCAGATCGAGAAATATTTTGTTTCCTCTGCTCTTTATCTCTCTGATCACCTCAGGGCCTTCGGCGTAGAAAAGTTCCATACCAATCTTTACATATGGCCTTTCATTTTTCGGAAACAGATCCAGAAAATCGAGAGCTTCCTTTTTGCTGCTGAAGTCAAGCGCTATGATCACATCTTTTTTCATTTCGCGCACCCCCTTATTTCGCTGAGGTCTTCTATTCCGAGTTCTTCCATGACTTCCGGAAGTTCTTCTATTATACGTTTACATGTGAATGGATCCGACAGATTCGCGGCTCCCACCTGCACGGCCGTCGCTCCTGCCATGATCATCTCGATCACGTCTCTCGCGCTTGAAATGCCGCCGATGCCCATGATCGGTATATCGACTGCCTTCGCGGTCCTGTAGACCATGCCGAGCGCGACAGGAAATATGGCAGGTCCGGAAAATCCGCCGGTCTCATTTGCTATGACCGGAGATCTTCTCTTGATATCTATTCTCATACCTACGAGCGTATTTATCAGGCTTATACCGTCCGCACCCGCGGCTTCACATGCCTTCGCGATCTCAGTGATGTCTGTCACATTCGGCGAAAGTTTCATGTATACTGGCTTTCTGACCACGGCTTTGACAGCCTTCGTGAGTTCTGCCGCTGTATTTGGATCAGTTCCAAATGACATACCTCCGCATTTGACGTTCGGGCAGCTTATATTTATCTCAAGGATGCCGACCTGCTCCTGAGCGTCCAGCATAGACGCGCATTTCACGTAATCTTCCTCTGAAGATCCGCATATATTCGCGATCACCTTTTTATTATATATCTTTGCAAGCTCCGGCAGTTCCTTCTCGCAGACTGCTTTCATTCCTGGATTCTGCAGCCCTACAGAGTTGATCATCCCGCCCGCGCATTCCGCTATCCTGGGGAGCTCGTTCCCGTATCTCGGTTCCGGAGTTGTACCTTTTACAGCTATAGATCCAAGTATATTTATATCATAAAACTCCGCGAATTCTTTTCCAAATCCGAATGTCCCGCTTGCGGGGATGACAGGATTGTCGAGAGTGAGTCCGCTGAGTTCGACCTTTGTGTTCACCATATTATTTCCTCCCTGTCAAGTACCGGGCCATCTTTACATATGCGCTTCGATCCGTATTTCGTTCTGCAGCTGCAGCCCATACAAGCGCCAAAACCGCACCCCATGCGCGATTCGAAGCTAAACTGTCCGTCGCGTGATCTTTCATATACGGCTTTCAGCATCGGCTCAGGTCCGCACGCGAATACATATCCCGCTTCCGGCGGCATCGCGTCTGTTACCATCCCTTTTATTCCATGGCTTCCATCGACTGTAGCGACAGTGACATCAAGTCCTAAAGCAGCGAATTTATCTTCATAAAACACTTCTTCCGAAGTATTGAATCCCAGTATCACTTTAGGCTTTTCCCCTGCTCTGATAAGCGAACTTGCGAGAAGATACATAGGAGGCACACCCAATCCTCCACCGATAAGATATATGTCTCCATCTTCAGTGCTTTCAGCTTTGCATATATCGTAGCCGTTCCCCAGAGGCATGAGAAGATCGAGGGTCTCACCTTTTTTTAGTGATGACATCATCTTTGTGCCTTCGCCGACGACTTTATACACTAAAGTAATGCTTCCTTCCGCTTTGTTCGCGACTGATATCGGTCGTCTCAGGAAAAAACCATCAAGCTTTATATCTACGAACTGTCCCGGTCTTTCTATAAGATCGTCGTTTACGTAAAATTCCATTTCGTATACTTGATCGGCTATTTTCTTATTCGATTTTATCGCGCAGGTGACATCATTCATCGTTTGTTTCCTTACTTCTGTAAACGATCTTTCCTTCTGACATAGTCAGGAGAACGCGTCCCCTTACTTCCATCCCGGCAAAAGGTGTACTTTTGCCCTTTGACGCGAATGTCTCCGGATCGATCTTATATTCATCATTTATATCCAGCACTGTGATATCGGCGATCTGTCCTTTATCAAGATATCCTTTTATATCCTCGTCCTCACGTGTGAAAAATCTTTTTCTAGGGTTCACAGACATGAGTTTGACCAGTTTTTCCATGGAAATGATCCCGCCGAGCACGAGCTCAGTGAACAGGACCGGGAACGCTGTCTCAAGACCTGTGATCCCGAACGCGCTGCGCGCGAGCCCTTTGGATTTTTCTTCCTCGCTGTGCGGAGCGTGATCTGTAGCGATCATATCGATAGTCCCGTCGATAAGCCCTTCTCTTAGAGCTTCTCTGTCCTCTTCTGTCCCGAGAGGAGGATTCATCTTGAACCGGCCGTCATTTTCGATATCTCTGTCACACAGGACAAGATAATGCGGAGCGGTCTCACATGTCACGTCTACACCATCTTTTTTAGCCTGTCTCACCAGCTCTACGGTTTCTTTTGTCGAGACATGACAAATATGATAACTTCCCTCTATCATCCTCTCAAGATCGAGGTCTCTTTCCGCCTGCGTCCATTCACTTTCAGGCGGTATCCCAGGAAGCCCCAGTTCTCTTGATATGGTTCCTTCACGCATGCATCCGCCCTCAGGCAGCCATGACTCATCTTCACAGTGAGCGGTGATGATCTTTCCGAGTTTTTTTGCTTTCCTCATAGCTTCCGACATGAGTTCCGTTGTCTGGATACCTTTCCCGTCATCGCTGAACGCGATGACTTTCCCGGCCATGCTGTCCATATCTGACAGCTTCCCTCTGCCGGACTGATCAGAAGTGATCGCGCCGTAAGGATATACCTTGATGACCGCGTCACGGTCTATGATATCCAGTTCCTGCTGAAGAGACTGCGCGTCCACAGGTGCCGGTGAAAGATTGGGCATAGCGCAGACAGCCGTATAACCGCCTCTGGCAGCCGCTTCGGTGCCGGTCCTTATTGTTTCCTTATATTCGGCGCCCGGCTCTCTAAGGTGGACATGAGCGTCCACAAAACCGGGGATAATAAAAGAGTTATCGCAACGGATAACTCTGTCTGCTTTATTATGATCGAATTCAGGTACCAGGTCAAAAACTCTTCCGTCGGCTAAAACGATATCCATTTGTCTGAAACCGTATTTTGTAAATACACTGCCGCCCGTTATGAGGGTTTTCATATTGATGCCTCCCTTAATGTCATATATTTAAATCGTTAATATATTACTACAAACGCCGGGCTTTCGCAAGCCCGGCGCAGTATTAAAAATCGATAATTTTCTTTTATTTGATGGATCAGTCGTCGGCCTTTTTGACCTCGCCCGGCTCTATCACAGCGATGAGCTGTCCTGAGTCTACCTGCTGTCCTTCTTTGACATCAATAGATTTTAGAGTCCCTGATATAGGAGCAAGTATCTTAGTCTCCATCTTCATGGCTTCCATGACAGCTATAGGCTGCTGCTCAACGATCAGATCTCCCGGTTTTGAGAGGATCTTGAGAACGTTTCCTGAAATATTAGCTCCGACCTGCCCCGGTTCGTCCGCGTCCGCGTAGACGATCGATTCAGCGCTGTGCTGTGCTGCCGCGCTCTTATCCTTTATATGGACGACAGCTCTGTTTCCATTGACTTCGAAGATAACGTCTCTCTGTCCCATCTCGTTCGGTTCTCTGACTTCGAGGAGCTGGATGACCATTTCTTTTCCTTCGGATATTTTGACCTCGCAAGTCTCTCCGAGAGCCAGTCCGTGGAAGAATATGTCGCTTCCCATGAGTCTGAAATCGCCGTCTCTCTTGAGGCTCTTGTGATAATCCGTATATACCTTGTCATACATTGCATAGCTGATGACCTGCTCATCTGTACCCTCAAGATCGTAATCTTTCTTGAGAAGTTCTCTGATGCCGTCGAAATCAGCCGGCGGAAGTAGTTCTCCCGGTCTGCATGTAATAGGCTTCTTATCCTTGAGAACGAGCTTCTGCAGTTTCTCATTGAATCCGCCGAGAGGCTGTCCCATCATTCCTTCGAAGAACGATACGATCGAATCAGGGAAATCGACTCCCTGAGCCTTCTCATATATATTCTCCGGCGTATATCCGTTCTGTACCATGAATATCGCCATATCTCCTACAGCTTTCGATGAAGGCGTGACCTTGACGATATCACCGAGCATCTTATTTACCTGGATGTACATGTCCTTGACATCCTGGAACTTATGCCCGAGCCCGAAACTTTCTACCTGAGGCTTAAGGTTCGAATACTGTCCGCCAGGAAGCTCGTACTTGTATATCTCCGCCGTGCTGGCTTTGAAATCAGATTCGAATTTCCCGTATACAGGACGTACAGACCCCCAGTAATCAGATATAGTCTGAAGACCGTCAGGATCGATCCCTGTATCTCTGTGCGTATGCTGAAGAGCAGCTACGACCGAGTTGAGGTTCGGCTGACTTGTGAGTCCGGACATACTCGATATCGCGGCGTCGACGATGTCGACTCCCGCCTGAGTAGCCATAAGTATTGTCGCTACACCGTTTCCGCTCGTATCGTGAGTATGGAGATGTACAGGTATCGAAAGCTCATCCTTGAGAGCTTCTATGAGTCTCTTGGCAGCCATTGGCTTGAGAAGTCCGGACATATCCTTGATCCCGAGTATGTTCGCGCCTCTGCTTTCGAGTTCCTTAGCCATCTTGACATAGTAATCAAGCGTATATTTTGTTCTGCTCTCGTCGAGGATATCTCCTGTGTAGCAGATGCATGGTTCAGCTATCTTTCCCTGTTTCAGAGTCTCATCAAGAGCAATGCTCATGCCTTCGACCCAGTTGAGTGAATCGAATATCCTGAATACATCTATGCCGGCTTCAGCCGATGTCCTGACGAACTCTCTGATCACGTTGTCCGGATAATTCTTGTATCCTACAGCGTTCGCGCCTCTGATGAGCATCTGGAACGGTATGTTCGGGATCTTCTCTCTCAGAGTATGCAGTCTGTCCCATGGAGATTCCTTGAGGAATCTATATGTAGTATCGAATGTAGCGCCGCCCCACATCTCGAGCGAGAACATGTCTTTCTCAAGTATTGCTGTTGCAGGAGCGATCTTGTACATATCGACGCTTCTTACTCTTGTAGCGAGCAGTGACTGCTGCGCGTCTCTCATCGTAGTATCAGTGAGCATCAGCTTCTGCTGCTCCATGATATACTTCGATACAGCTTCAGGGCCTTCCTTGTCGAGCATGTACTTCAGGCCGTCCTGCTTGTTGACTTCTTCCTGCTTGTACTTAGGATAAACAGGAACGTCGAACTGAGGTTTGTCACCCTTTGTCTCGTTTACGTATTTCTCTCCAAGGAATCCGAGTATCTTCTGCTCAGTATTCTGCTTAGCTTCTATGTTGAACAGCGACGGATTATCAGCTATAAATCCTGTGTTGCACATTCCATCTTTGAACGTCTGATTATTCAGGACGTTGATCAGGAAGTCCTTATTAGTCTTGACTCCCGTTATCTGCGTCTCCTGAAGAGCTCTCAGCGCCTTTCTTCTAGCGTCTTCAAACGATCTCGCGTACGACGATATCTTCACAAGAAGACTGTCATAATAAGGGCTGATCGTCGATCCTGTAAATCCATTGCCGCCGTCAAGACGTATGCCGAATCCGCTCGCGCTTCTGTAAAGTTCGATCTCGCCTGTATCAGGCATGAACCCGTTGAGAGGATCCTCTGTCGTTATACGGCACTGGATAGCGTATCCGTTCTGCTTTATCGATTTCTGATCAGGAATATCCACTTCAGGTGAATCGAGCGAATAACCTTCAGCGATCAGGATCTGAGACTGTACGATGTCGATGCCCGTCACAAGCTCCGATACTGTATGCTCTACCTGGATACGAGGGTTCATCTCGATGAAGTAATGGTTCATGTCTTTGTCGAAAAGGAATTCGACTGTTCCGGCACTTCTGTATCCTACAGTATTCGCGATCTTAAGAGCGTCATCACAAAGTGACTTTCTCTGCTCATCGTTCAGGCATATAGCAGGTGTGAACTCGATGACTTTCTGATATCTTCTCTGTACAGAGCAGTCTCTCTCAAAGAGATGAACGAGATTGCCGTATTTGTCTCCGAGTATCTGTACTTCTATATGTTTTGGGTTCGCGATGTATTTTTCGATGAATATATCATCGATGCCGAAAGCTTTCTTTGCTTCGCTCTTCGCGCGGTTGTATTCTTCGATAAGAAGATCAGGTGAGTTGACGATCCTCATACCTCTGCCGCCGCCGCCGGCTGCTGCCTTGAGCATGACAGGATATCCGCAGGATTCAGCGAATTCCTTCGCCTCTTCTTCGGTCTTGATAGCTTCTTCAACTCCTGGTATAGCCTGGACCTTAGCCTCTTTGGCTACTATCTTAGACTGGATCTTATCTCCAAGACGCGACATCATATATGATGTCGGCCCAATGAATTCGATACCGGCCTTTTCGCAGGCTTTCGCGAATTCAACATTCTCCGCCAGGAATCCGTAGCCCGGATGGATGGCGTCGACGCCCTTAGCCAGAGCAAGATCGATTATCTCATCTATAGCGAGGTAAACATCTACCGGTGATTTACCTTTTCCGATCTGATAAGCTTCATCCGCTTTAAGTCTGAAAAGCGAATTTTTATCTTCCTCTGAATAAATGGCGACACTTCTGATTCCGAGCTCTCTGCAGGCACGGAAGATCCTGATGGCTATCTCGCCTCGATTGGCTACAAGGATCCTTTTGAATTTCTTGATTTCACTCATATTATTCTTTCCTCCAGTAAATAATGACTAATCCAAATTGTACCATGATTTGTCGAATATTTCAATCAACGGTGATAATTTATATTACCCGTTTTTCGGCTTTTTAAGCGGCTTGAATTTAGACTTGTGTCGATATTTTCACGAAAAGAGATAACGGGGAAAATGAAAATGCCCAAGCAGGAAATCGATATCCTGTTCAGGCATTATTTGGTCGGAGTGCGGAGACTTGAACTCCGGGCCTCTGCGTCCCGAACGCAGCGCGCTACCAACTGCGCTACACCCCGTAACTTAAATATAATAGCACAAATATCCGGAAATGCAAAGGCTATTTTTCTATAATGAAAACTTCTCAACGATTTCAATGACATCACAGATCTCCGGATAATAAAACATCCGGTCGTTTTTGAGCATATTTCTGAATTCGTCAGGAGCGACCCATTTCGCTTCAGCGACTTCGAGAGGCTCGAATTTGCATTCGGATGTTCGAAAATCAGCCTCAACCAGAAGAAGTTCCCAGAGAAGATGGCCTTCAGGAGTCCTGGATATCTCCATGATAGTCGAAATAGGACATGCTGATACATCGATCCCGAGTTCTTCTTTTACTTCGCGTACGCACGCGTCATGAGCTGATTCTCCGGACTGGAAATGTCCGGTGGTAAGAGTCCAGTAGCCCGGATAAATGATACAGTTCAGGCTGCGTCTCTGTACGAGTATCTCTCCACGCGGATTGACTATCCACGCTTCGACCATTTTAAGATATTCCTCTTCCGCCAGGTTCACGCCAGTTGGAAGAGAATGACGCATGATTCTCCCGTTCATGTCGTATGTATCTCTGTATTCCATCCTCTGTCCTCTCTGATTTTTTTAATACGGCCTTCCGTAATAAATAGTCTTGCACGTATTCGTATAAGTGTCTATCAGGCAATAGCCCGGATATCCCGCGCCCGCCGTCAGACCGTTCCCAAGATACACTTCGATGTGTCCGATACTCTTATAATACCATGATGAACCATTCGAGAAGAATACCATGTCACCCATTTGGAGCGATGACTGCTTTATAGTCTTTCCTTTTTTGACAAGATATTTATATTGCAGATCCGCTCTCGGCTGATCTGAGTAAGCATTGTCTCCGAGCGCCTGTCTGACGGACCACAACGTAAGGTAACTGCAGTCTGTATAATTGGAGCTGCCGCGTTTAGACATGCTGTATGGATCGTCAAGCCTGGTAAGCGCCCACAAGCCTATCGCCTGTCCTTTCGTATAACCTGTTCTCGAATAGAAATCCGATTTTGTGCATACGTAGAACTTCTGCGAATATAAGCGCGTCTTTACTCCCGATCCGAACGGCGAAGACGCGTAATCCGCGTATATCTTCACATAATGTGTCCCGCACGCCAGGTCGCTGAACGGGACTGATACTGAAAGCTTCGACAGCGTATATCCTTTTGAATTGATTGTTCTTGAATAAGTATTTGTGACCTTTCCCTTCGAGTTAGTCAGATCAACGTATATCTTATTTATCTTATAGTTCGCTGTGACATATCCATTCAGTCTGTTCTGAGTGCCCTTTATCATGTACTTCGATCCCAGTACCGTCCTGTTTATAAACTCGTTCTTTTCGCGTATGTAAATACTGCCCGCCATCGTATCAGACGAAGGGACTGTTATCTTTGCCGAATCGCTGTTTCCGTAAATAGATATGAATTTGATAGTGGCTGTACCTGGGCTGACGGCCGTGACCTGCCCTGAAGCAGATACAGTCGCAACGGATTCATTTGATGATTTCCATGTGCCATAAAGCTTGACTTGCTTTTTTGGCATGGTAGAAATAGTCTTGCAGAAAGCCCTGCCGGTGAAATAGAACTGATAAAACGGCATATTCTCGTTTTTCGCCGATTCAGTGTATACCCTGAGCGTCCTCTTTCGTCCTTTGTTTATAGTAAGAGAAGATTTTTTCAGTGTTATGCCGCTCGGTTTATAGATATATCCCGTATACGCGGAAGCGGCTGAAGTCCCAAAACTGCTGAGAGTCCCGTCTGACGCGCCATATCCTGTATCATTGTTGTAGTAATACGCGACTTTGTAATGGTAATTTTTCATAGCAGTTAAATTGTCAGTGTCTTCAGTGTAAGTCGTCTTTCCGCCCGTCACGTCGATGTCTGTTTTTACGCCTTTGTTATCCTGCCTTCTGAGGATATAGTGTGTCTTTGATGAAGCGTTCTGCGGCGCTGTCCAGCTCACTACAAGTTTAGCGCTGTCACTGACCGCTACCGTCGCGGTCGGTCCTTTGACAGCAGCATGCGCGTCTGTTCCTATCCCGATACAAATCAAAGCTGCTGCGCTGAGCAGCAGTACGATCAGCCGCCTTATCGTTTTACTGTCTTTTATTTCACAGTTATTCTCTTTCATATATCCCTCATCAAATATTCATTAAGATTTATATTTATTATACTATGATTTCCTCTAAATTCAAAAGCAAAAAAAGGACCTCATTCATATCAGGTCCTTGTATTTTTTAAAATCATCGAGAGTCCTGACCGGTACCGTCTTTTGGCACGCGCAGTCTCCGTAAACGAACGCGTAAAAAGCTTCATCCTCCGGCAGCGCGTCTGAGATTTCTATTCCTTTTGTGCGCGCCTTCGCGATTATCGCTTCAGCTTTCACAAGCATGACGTCCATCTCAAAAGATGTCGGGAGCTTGACCTCGGTATATTTGTTTTTAAGAAATGACAGTTCTTCTGTAAGCTTTTTAGGATCGTCATAAAGCGTATCCTTGAAATATGATAGAAAATCGCGCAATGCTTCATCTGTCATCCCTTCGACCAGCATCAATGCTGTCGTCACTTTTGCTCTTTCGTCTGTCATCATGTCTCCATCTCACAAGTATATTCCATGTTATCTTTATTGATCAGGCCTTTTTTAACTGCGCATCCGAAGACGTTTTCAAGAAGACCGGCGATCTGCTCTCTCGCAGCCATTATCTCATCAAGGTTCTCATCGAAACCATCCATGATAAACAGCAGATCCTTCGTATTTTCTGTGATCTTTCCTTCTTCGCTCTGCCTCCATATCCATCTTCTAGTACGTATCTTGTCACCGGTAGCATAGACCACTTCGCCTTCATCTACGGGTTCTCTCTCTTCCGCGCCAAACGGCAGGAACGTGTCTTCCGCTGTCGCTGTCCTCACGCAGAACGCGTCATCCGTCATCGTATCAAGATCGTGCGCGCCTATTGGGACATAATGGAAAAGCGAAACTTCATTGCCAAGATCAACGATAGGATTGATGTAAGGCATGCCTTTTTTCTTCGCTATCCTCGTCAGCAGCGCCTCGATGGACGACATAAATTTGTTCGGGTTTATCCCGATATTTCTGAATGCGTCGCGGTAAGGAATAAGTTCAGGTTCTTCCTTGACCTTCTTTCCTTCGAAATGTTCCTCACACGATTTTACGGCCTCTGTCAGACCGTCTTCGATCTGCTTTTGATCCTTCGTGTTATCGACTCCGTATACACTGACCAGACCGAACTGCGCGTTTGGGATCTTATCAAAAACATCCTGTGTTACATAAAATTTCATTGATCGTCCTCATTCCCTGATTCACATGCGAAAACAGCAGCTCCAAAAGAACAGCAGTATTCAGGGTCCTCTGCTTTTATGAGCTCTGTGTGCGATCTGTCTTCGATCATTTTCATCGCGTCAGCGTCGAGTGACGCGCCGCCTGTCACTACGACAGGTACTTTCGCTTTTATCCTTGTCACTACCTCAGCGGCCTTGCCGGCAAACACTTTATCTGCCGCGTGGATTATATCCGAGTAAGGCTCATTTGAGACAGCCAGCGTTCTTATTTCTGAAAGATCAAAAACAGCGCATCCTGATTGCAGTGAGATGTCTTCTTCCCATTCTTCACCTAAAGCGAAGAATTCTTCCATAGTCACCTGCAGCTCTTTCGCCGCGTTTTCAAGGTAGATACCGGCAGCTGACGCGCATTCGTCATCTTTTGCGGTACCTTTCAACTCACCGTTCCTTCCAAGATGATATGCCCTTGTTCCGCGGCCTCCAAGATCGACCGCTGTCCTTGCGCCCGGTACACTTCTTAAGGCTCCTTTTATGAGACATTCCGCTTCATTTTTAGTATCTACAGGGAATCCAAGTTTTTTAGTCCCGTCGCCGCATGCTGTGATCGCGGTTATACCTTCCATCTCGATGCCCGTCTCATCGTGTATGTTCCCAAAAGCCTTCAAAGTGTCAAGGTCAGGGTTCACAGTAGATGGGATCTTCGATTTTGCGATGATATCGAATTTTTCATCTATGAGGACTACTTTTGTGTAGGAATAACCGATATCTATCCCTCCGAAAATGATGTCCGGAAGTTCTTTTTTTTCTTTTTCGTTCAGGGCTTCACTTACCGTCCGGCTGCTTTCAATTAAGTTTTCATCCGGTTTTTTCGGTTCTTCAGTCTCCTCGGTATTATCCGGGACTTCGTCTTCTTCAGGTATTGCTTCTTCAGTTGTTTCATCCGCGAAAACCACTTCTGGCTCAGCTTCGAACATTTCTTCTGACGATCCGCCCATCCTGACGCAAGGCTCCTGCTGCAGCAGTCCTTCCGCGTACCATTCCATGAGCTCATCGAACGACATCTGGCCTGCCGGCATGTCGAGATGCCGCGAGCCGCCGCATTCCTCATCGTCCATTACTGCATCGGACGTGAACGCGAAAGCGAACCTTCTTAGAAAGTCCTCCATCATGATGTCTTCTTTTTTGTAATTCGAATACTCCTGCATGAAACGTATCAGTTCGGCTTTGAACTGCATGACAGCCATCTTGTCGCCCTTGTACGGCAGATCCATATAAAACAAAAACCGGAAATCTGTACCGGCGCGAAGTACATCATAAGCTCTCTGTGATACATCGCTGCATCCGGTGATTACCAGTTCTTTTATCCCCGATTCTCTGCATCTCGTCAGCAGAGTCCTCGCGTATTTTATTCCCTTGAGCCTCGCTATATCGCTGTCGCCGTGAAAATCGATAACGTTCTCATTTATAAAAACACATTGACCGCCCAGTGCCTGCAGAAGTTCTACAGGGGCATATTTACATGTATATCCTATCAATTCACAAACCCTCCAGATCTATATAATATATTAACACAGATCCGGCTCTATTTTAACCTTAAATAATAAGCGATCCTACTTGGAACACGATGAAAGACAGCACCCATGCCACAGCGATCTGGAACAGAGCTACACCCGTAGTCCATTTCCAGCTCCCCGATTCCTTTTTGATAACAGCGAGCGACGCGGCGCAAGGCACATAGAGGAGGCAGAATATCATGAGACAGTAAGCGTTCAGCTGTCCGAATCCCGATGATCCAAGAAGACCCGCGAGCGATGCCATGCCTGCCGCGGAATTTATATTCGTGACTCCATAAAGTACTGCCGTACTCGATACGACGACTTCTTTCGCTGAGATACCGGCAATGAGGGCCAGCGCGATCTGCCAGTACCCGAGTCCTATAGGCTTGAAGAACGGCACAAGGAATTTTCCTATGATCGAGCCGATACTTAGCGTAACGTCTGTCGTGTATCCGTGTACTCCGAAATTGAGGATAAACCAGACAGCGATCGACGCGATGAATATGACAGTGCCTGCTTTGCTGAGGTATCCTTTCACTTTTTCCCAGACATATATGATCACAGTTCTGGCGCTTGGAGCTTTGTATTCCGGAAGCTCTATGAGAAGCTGATGTTCCGTTTCCTGTTTATCGAACAGATGGATAATGAAAGCGACAAATATAGCCACAGCGAATCCAATGACGTAAAGCGAGTACGCCGCAAGCATGGCGTGCTTTGGGAAAAACATTTCTGAAAACAGAATGAAAACTGTGAGCCTCGCGCTGCATGACATGAAAGGAGTCACGAGCATGACACGCAGTCTGTCGCGTTTTGTCTCAAGCGCGCGCGATGCCATTATCGCCGGCACCGTGCATCCGAATCCCAGTATCATCGGTATGAACGCCCTGCCCGAAAGGCCGAGTCTTCCCATGATCCCGTCCATGACATACGCCACCCTCGACATATATCCGCTGTCCTCAAGGAAAGCAAGCGCGAGAAATAGCATGAAGATATTAGGCAGGAATGTCAATATCGCTCCGACACCCGCTATGATCCCATGTGTGACCAGCGAAGTCAGACCCGGCGCGGCTCCCGCGAGAGTCAGTCCCGCCATTGCCTGCTCGCTTATCCAGTTTATGAAAGTTACAAAAAATCCTTTGAAAAAATCACCGACAACGAAAGTCAGCCAGAAAACGACTGCCATGATACCAAGAAAGATCGGTATACTCCAGATTTTATGTGTAAGAATGGCGTCAACTCTGTCTGTCGTCGCTTCTTTCTCCGCTTTATTCATTATGACTTCATTCATGATCTCTTCTATGAAGTCGTATTTTTCATTTATGATATCCGATTCATAACTTCTGTCGACGATATCGGAAATATCCACGGGAAATTTTTTCATTATCTCCGCGTCCTGTTCAAGCATCTTGAGCGCGTGCCATCTGTAATTTTTGAGCTCCGGATATTTTTCTCTGAGTTTATCTATTATATAGTCTATCTTATCCTCGATCTCATCGCTGTATACCATCGTATAATCTTTATGATGATCGTGCGCGTGATGTGACGGATGATCCGCGAAATCATGACCATGTATCAGTTTGTCAGGATGCTTCGCCTTGATGTGGTGATGTACGGCATGCATCAAAACAGAAAGGCCTTCCTTTTTCCTCGCTGAAACGGGGATAACAGGCACTCCGAGCATTTCCGGGAGTCTGTGAAGGTCTATTTCCATCCCTCTTTTTTTAACAATGTCCATCATATTGAGAGCGATCACGACCGGTTTCCCCAGTTCGAGAAGCTGCAGAGTAAGATAAAGATTTCTTTCGAGAGAAGAAGCGTCTACGACGTCTACTATAAGATCGACATCATCACTGAGGATGTAGTTCCTCGCTACCTGCTCTTCCATCGTATATGAAGTAAGGCTGTAAGTACCCGGAAGATCGACTATCTTGAACCGGTGTCCTTTGTATTTCATCATGCCTTCGACTTTTTCAACTGTGACTCCAGGCCAGTTGGCGACTTTGAGATTTGCTCCGCTGAACGCGTTGAAAAGTGTTGTTTTGCCGCAATTTGGATTTCCCACGAAACCGATCGTAGCTTCCTGTCTCATCACTCCGCTCATGCTTCAGTCACCATGATATTCCCGGATATCCCCTTTCCCATCGCGAATCTTGTCCCTCTGACTTTTACTATCAGAGTCCCTTTGCTTTTGTTGTTCAGGACAGATATCTTTGTGCCATGTGTCATTCCAAGAGCCTCCAGGTGCTTTTCCGCTGCCTGAGGGAGTTCCATACTGTCTATTATATAATCTGAATTGGGCTTTCCTGCATCAAGCGTCATTAGTACCTCCGTGCTCTATACATGCCTTAAGTTAGTTTTGACTAACATGATAATAATAAAGAATCTTCGTTCTGTCAAGGCGTTTATCAGAAAACGTTTACAAAACCTAGTGCACAAGTGAAAATGTAAAGCTCCTGCTGCAGGGTTTCTGAAGCGGGATCGAACTTCTGACATTAATTCGCTCACGACTCATGATTTGTGACACATGAGTGTTCCACTTCGAATATCTGTCATTCTTCCATTGCTTTTGCTCATTCTTGGTTTTTCGAAAAACTCTCTAATG
>CALDNM010000201.1 GCA_937915045.1 uncultured Clostridia bacterium | reverse complement strand
CTTCATTGCGGGCAGCTCACCAATCGGCTGTATTTTTGCGGGCCTGCTTTTCGGAAGCATACCGAACGACTGGGACTTGTGTACAGACGCGACACCGTCCGAGATGTTCGATATATTCGGTGCCCCGTGTTCGCATGCCGGGGAATGGCGGACTATCGATACAGGAGCGAAGCACGGCACTGTGACAGTGCTGCATGAACGCGATATGTTCGAAGTGACGACTTATCGTGTGGATGGCAAATATGTCGACAGCAGGCATCCCGCGTCGGTGACTTTCGCGAGAAATATTGAAGCTGATCTTTCGCGCAGGGACTTCACGGTGAACGCGATGGCGTATAATGAAAGCCGCGGCCTTGTGGATATTTTCGGAGGAGCCGATGATCTCGAAGACGGCATCATAAGATGTGTCGGAAGTCCGCCTGAGCGTTTTCTCGAAGACGCTCTTCGGATAATGCGGGCGATGAGATTCAGCTCACAGCTGGGATTCGCGATCGATCCGGATACGTTCAGCGCGATGAACAAATACGCGTATCTTCTCCATAATATTTCAGCGGAAAGGGTGCGCGAAGAATTCGTAAAGACGCTCACGGGAGCTGGCTCGATGTACGCGCTCGATCCATGCAGAATAATAATCGCCGAAGTGATTCCTGAAGCCGAGCCAATGTTCGATCTCGACCAGAAAAACGATTATCACTGCTATGATGTATGGCAGCACACTCTGCACGCGGTGCATTATGTCGTGAATACACCGGCACTCAAAGTTGCCGCGTTTTTCCATGATATAGGGAAGCCGCCGTGTATGACTTTGCCGGAAGATGACTGGGGACATTTCTACGGCCACGAGCATAAAGGAGCTGAGATCGCCGAGACGGTGATGAAGAGGCTCAAGTTCGATAATAAAACGACGGCCCTGGTGAAAGAACTCATCTGGAACCATGGGATCGTGTTCCAGCAGACGGAGAAGCACGCGCGTCGCATGCTGAACAAGTTCGGAGAGGCGAAGCTTCACATGCTGATAGAGCTGGAGCTGGCCGATGTATCGAGCCAGGCGCCGTTCTGCGTGGAAGAAAGAGTCGCGAACATAGAGGCGTTTAGAGCCATTGCGGCAAATGTGATAGCGCAGAAGCAGTGCTTCTCGATCCGTGACATGGCGGTGAACGGGAACGATCTCATGGACGCGGGAGTACCGCAGGGACCGGAACTTGGAGCATTACTGCATAAACTTTTCGAGCTGGTGCTCGATAAAAAAATACCGAATGAAAAAGAAGCATTGATGGAGGAGGTGAGAAAATGCAGGCAAGTGTAGCGATACAGGTCCTGCCTTCGCGCGTCGATAACGACGAGGTGTGCAGGATAGTAGATGAGGTCATAGCGTATATAAAATCACAGGGACTCAAGACATTCGTTTCGCCGTTTGAGACTACTATAGAAGGTGATTACGACAAGCTTATGGAGATCGTAAAAGAATGTCAGCTGATAGCGGTCAGGGCGGGAGCGCCGGAGGTGTGCTCATACGTCAAGATCGATTACAACCCGAGCGATGAAGGGATATTGACGATAAGCAAGAAGACTGACAAGTACGTCGCGGACAACGCGGAATAGTTTTTATCACGGGTGGTGAAAGATGGTCACGATCGATGAAGCGCAGGAGATGCTCGATGAGATTGCGGAGAGCCTGCCACAGGAATTCTATAAATATCTGAACGGCGGTATCCTGCTTCTTCCCGAAGCAAGGCCGAGTCCGTATGCTCAGAATGACGATCTTTGGATCATGGGTGAGTACACGCATGGCAGCGCTATGGGACGGATGATCAAGATCTATTATGGCTCGTTCGATAAAATGTATTCTTATCTCGAGCCGGATGAGTTCAAAGAGAAGCTCCGGCATACGCTGCTGCATGAGTTCACGCATCACCTTGAGTCACTGGCCGGAGAGCGCGGGCTCGAAGTCAAAGACGAGGTACAGATCAGAGACTATCTGGATAAGCAAAAAGAAAAATAACCGCCGGAGAGATCGTTCTCCGACGGTTTTTCTTATGACTGATTTTTGATATTTGGTTTACAGGTATTTTGGATCGATGCACGGGTTTTCGCAGTTTGCGCACATCATGTCGCACGGTTTGTCGCTGAACTTTCCGCCCGGAAGTGTGGCCTTGACGAGTGCTTTGTGGTCGCCCTTAGCGAGTTCTTTCACCGCGGCCATATCGAGCTTGAGAGCCTTTGTCATACGCGTGCCGTAGTCTTCATCTGCCCAGAAGCAGTGGACCGCGTGACGCATTTTTATAGTCTCTGAGCACGTCGCGATATTTCGCGCTGTGTTGCCGATCAGAAGTTCTTTATGCTCCTCATCCATGATCCTGTAAAGATCGCCGCCTGAATGGAAGCAGTCGTCTGTCGGATCATCTGTCGGATCGTACTGCCACATCGCTCCTTCGAGATCGAGCGGCGGTTCCATGACGTCCGGCTGAGCGGTCCAGTAACCAGCTGAGTTCGGTGTGTAGGCAGGCGCTCCGCCGTAATTATCATCGGTGCGCATGTATCCGTCTCTGTGATAATCAGCTACGTTCGCGTTTTTCGCCTGATTGACAGGGATCTGGTTGTAATTTGTCCCGAGACGATAACGCTGCGCGTCGCCGTATACGAAGAGGCGGCCCTGCAGGAACTTGTCCGGTGAGAACCCGATACCCGGTACTACGTGCGCAGGGGTGAAGGCCGCCTGCTCGACTTCCGCGAAGTAGTTTTCCGGCCAGCGGTCGAGCACGAGTTCGCCGACTTCGATGAGAGGGTAGTCCTTGTGCCTCCATATCTTGGTTATGTCGAACGGATTCTCGTAATGATTTTTCGCCTGTTCCTCTGTCATGACCTGGATGTACATCTTCCACTTCGGATAATTCCCGCTCTCTATAGCATTGAGCAGATCGTGTCCCGAGCTTTCGCGGTCATTCGCGCAGATCTCGGCAGCTTCGGCATCTGTAAGATTTTTGATCCCCTGCTCCGTATGGAAATGGAATTTGACCCACACGCGCTCGTTTTTCGCGTTGTACATCGAGAATGTGTGCTCACCGTAAAAATGCATGTGGCGGAATCCGTCAGGTATGCCGCGATCTGACATTACTACTGTCGTCTGATGGAAGCATTCCGGCAGCAATGTCCAGAAGTCCCAGTTGTTCTGCGCTGATCTCATGCCTGTGTACGGGTCGCGTTTAACAGCGCGGTTGAGGTCCGGGAAGTTGTGGACGTCGCGTACGAAGAATGTCGGTGTGTCGTTTCCTACGAGGTCCCAGTTGCCTTCTTTTGTATAGAATTTGACCGCGACTCCTCTGATGTCTCTTTCGGCGTCAGCAGCTCCGCGTTCCCCGGCTACTGTGGAAAATCTTATGAACAGCGGGGTCTCTTTTCCGACTTCGGAGAAAAGATCCGCTTTTGTGTATTTCGTGATATCGCTGGTCACTGTGAATTTCCCGTAAGCACCCCATCCTTTGGCGTGCATCCTGCGTTCAGGAATGACTTCACGATCGAAGTGCGCGAGCTTCTCGAGCAGCCAGACGTCCTGCATCATCACCGGACCGCGCGGGCCTGCTGTTATGCTGTGCTCGTTGTCCGCGATCGGAGCTCCGACCTCGTTTGTGAGTTTTGTTAGTTTCTCTTTCTTGTCCATGTTCCTGTACCTCCTTTGTGTTTATATAATTAATTCATAATATTATCTGTAAGGTCCAAATGTGTCAATTCGGGGATTTTGATGCTCTTTGGCGCAAATAATGTGTCAAGAATGAAAAAATCATGCAAGATGACACATATTCAGGATCACCGGGTTTCCGTAAAGTCGAATTATCCTTTATCACATACGAGATGTGCGGCTCAACGGTTAAAAAAGCACCTTTTCCTTTAAAATCACCGATCTGTTACTTGCGAGTGTGCCAAACGCCTCAAAAAAAGACGATATGACGCATTTGGAGTGATCACGCGCGGATAGTTTAGTATGAGGCGTGCTGGTTGATCTCGTTCTGGATGAGGCACCACGCGATGATGCTGAATCCGAAAAGGGCAAGCAGAAGATATATTATATTGTTGTTGCTCTCCTCCAGGCCTCTTGCTCTGTCGACTTTCGCGCCGCACTGGTAGGCCCAGTAGATGCTGTATATCCCGCACGTGATTATGGAAAACAGGACGACCATGCCGCCGCTCGTGTCTTCGGTGATCGATACGGTATTGATATCGTTCGCTATTGAATAGTACCAGTAAAGACCGTATATCCCGAATGTGATGATCGAGAAGAAGATGCATAAAGCGATGCTTCTTCTTTTGATGTAAGGAAATTTTCGCGTTACTTCGGTGCTGTATGGACCCTGGCCATATCCCTGACCAGAGCCCCCTGAAAGATTTACGGGATTGCCGCAGACCGGGCAGAACACAGCGTCATTTGGAATTTCTTTTCCGCATTTATTACAAAACATATCGATCGACCTTCCTATTTAAAAATGTATTAGTTAGAATGAAAGTATAACATTTATTTTAGTACTAATTATCGCTGTGAGCATGAAAGGACGTATGTATAGCGCAAAAAGTCTTATTTTAGTGCTGTCTGCCTCTTGCCGGGCGCGAACTGTGCATCCTGATCAGGCCCCAGCCGGCGAGTGTGCCCGCGATGCCAAGGATGATATCGGAAAGCCCTGTATAACGGAACGAAACTCCGGCCGCGCTTTCCAGAAGCTGCAGGAGCTCGAGAGCTGTCGACGCCGCGGTCCCGGTGAGCAGAGCAAATTTCAAGTCCGCCATCCTCTCTATGCCGCATTTATAGAGGCAGACAGGGAATGGTATGAAGACCAGGAACCCCGCGAGTTTTATCATGAACTCTGAATTGCTCGCCGACATACTCGTGAATCCCCAGTCGAAGGTCGGTGTAAAAACATCGTTGTAAGGCGGCGGGAGCACGATCGGGAAAAGGATGAATGCCACCGCGATCGTGAAGTATATAGCAGTAACGGTTTTTGCTATCAGGTGCTGCGGTCTCTGCGCGTTTTTCGCGAAGACGTATTTTATCACGATTATTATCAAATATGCCGCCAGGATCGTGAGTATCACGTCGAAGCGGTCTATGGTTATCGAAGCTGTTGATTTAGTCATACGGCCTGCCTTTCTTTTGTATTATTTTAACACAATGAGGCGGTATAATACAGAGAAGAAAAGCGGTATAATAAAGGTATGAAAAAGCAGAAGAAAGCAAGTAAAAAAAATGGCGGCCAAAAACCGTTCTTCCCGGGGACCGTGATGGCTGAGCTGTTCATGGATCTGCAGAAACGCTTTTCTAAAAAGCGCGACGGGAAAAAGCACGGACGCAGATAATTATTCGGCCATTGCCGGCTCCGGCATGACCGACACGAAGCCTCCGCCTTCTTTTGTCGTGCGGTACCAGCCTGAAAGGGAAGCGTGCTTTATGGTGCCGGCATCCAGAAAATCTATTTTCATATCATCTTCTGTCCCATGCATAGCGATGACAGTGATCCAGTGCCAGTGGTCTATGGCTTTTTCACTGCCGCTGTCCAGACTCAGAAAAGCAACAGGTATATCGGAATCGAGCGCCCGCGCGATAAATGAAACTATCTGCGCAAGAGTCGGTCTTTTAATATCATTACTGCAATCAGAAGACGAAGATATGGCTGGAATGTCAAGACTTTCGCATGCAACGCGGAAGCTTCTGGACTCAGCAAAACCGATGCATCCCCTGCTGAAGAGGTCTGTGCTGTTGACACCGTGTCTCGTCGGAGTCACAAAGCGCCATATCTCTTTCATGAGCGCGCGGAAATCGTCGCGAGTATCGGAAGTCCGGATCGTGCCGGCAGGGAGGCATGAAGCGCTGAGGTATTTGAAAATATTCGAAGCCGCAGTAGGGCCGCAGCCGGAAAGGCGCTGCCATACGCGGCCGTACCATTCCTGATCGCCGCCGACGCTGACAGCGCCGGTATTTTTGTCGGTGATCCTGAACAGGCTTTCGTCTTTCAGTTTATATTCGCGGTATGGCGCGTTTTGAACGGTCAATCGTCAGTCCTCCTCGTAAAACCATTCTGCTCTTTGATTATATAATAAACGGTCCGCGGGGCAAAATACAGATAAATAATCAAATATTCATTTTCGTATTGCATTTTTATTGATTTTGCTGTATTATTATAAACGCTTGATAGATACAAGCGTGAGATGGTATTTTTTACATTCGGAGGAAGAGAATTATGAAGAAACAGATAAAGATTTTGCTTGTCGCGGCGATCGCGCTGGTGACAGTATTTTCGCTTTCCGCGTGCGGAAGCGGAGCTCAGGGAAACAGTTCGACATGGCCTACATATGTAGTAGCGATGGAGCCGACATTCCCGCCGTTCGACACAACTGATGAAAAAGATTCGAATCAGCTTGCCGGAGCGGATTATGACTTAATGGAAGCTATCGCGAAGGATCAGGGATTCAAATGCGAGTGGAAGAACATGTCGTTCGACGGACTCATCCCTGCTATCAAATCGGGAAACATAGATATAATCGCGTCAGGAATGGCTGACACAAAAGACAGAGAAGAGGAAGTGCTTTTCTCAGACACATATTATGACAGTGGCCTTGTAGTCGCGGTCAAGGAAAGCAACAGCAAGATCAAGGGAAAGAGTGACCTTACGAAGAACGATGTAGTAGGAGCACAGACAGGCACAACAGGTGCTGACATGGTCCAGGCTATGGCAAAGAAGGGGCAGATCAAACAGGCGAAGGTCTATAACGGCCTCAATGAAGCAGTGACAGATCTGACGAACGGAACGATCGACGCGCTCATAAATGATAAGCCGGTCACTGAGGAGTATATCTCCAAGAAACCTAATACGATCAAGATCGTAGGAAAGACGCTCGATGCGGAGCATTTCGCGTTTGCTGTTAAAAAGGATAATACGGAGCTTCAGAAAAAGATCAACGACGGACTCGCCAACATCAAGAAGGACGGAACGTTCGACAAGATCCTGAAAGACTGGAATTTAAGCGCCGACTAAAACAACAAATAACTTTTGAGCCCCGTGCAGGATATGCGCGGGGCAAAAAAGGTTTTTGAGACAATCAATATCTTATAACAATGGAAGGGATAATATGATCTATTTGAAAGGAATCGGGGTCGCGTATACCGGTCTCCTGACAACGCTTGAGATCACAGGAGTAGCCGTCATCATAGGTGTCGGACTCGGCCTGATCATAGCGCTGGGAAAACTTTGCAATGTCAAAGTGCTCAGGGGAATCGCGTCTGTATACGTTGAACTCGTAAGGGGTACACCGCTCCTCGTACAGGCTCTCATACTGTACAGCGGACTGCCGATGATACTGCAGTCGTACGGGATAGATTTCACGTGGAGAGGCATCGAGCCGCTTTGCGGGATGCTCGCCTGCGGCTTCAACAGCGCCGCGTATGTGGCGGAAATCATCAGAGCCGGACTTCAGGCTGTAGACAACGGTCAGATCGAAGCGGCACGCTCGCTCGGAATGACAGACAGCATGACGAAAAAATACATCGTCATACCTCAGGCATTCAGGATAATCCTGCCTGCTCTCGGAAACGAATTCATCACACTCATCAAGGAGACGGCTGTACTGTCAGTCATCGCGATAGTAGAAGTCACGCGTGCCGGCATGCTGTGGGCATCGCAGACATTCGAAGCGTGGCCTGCTTATTTAGGTGTGGCGTTCGTTTATCTTTCGCTCACGATCCCTCTTTCGAGGCTCGTGCTCTATATGGAAAGGAGGATGGCAGTCAGTGATAGAAGTAATTGATCTCAGAAAATCGTTTGGCGATCTGGAGGTGCTCAAGGGCATTACAGAAACAATAAAAGACGGCGAAGTCGTATGCGTCATCGGCGCGTCCGGTTCGGGGAAAAGTACATTCCTGCGCTGCCTGAACATGCTCGAAGAACCGACATCAGGAAAGATAATGATCGACGGAGAGCAGATAAATTCCAAAGAAACAGATATAAACAAGGTCAGACAGAAGCTGGGCATGGTGTTCCAGGATTTCAATCTGTTCCAGAATATGAACACGATCGACAACGTGACGCTCGCTCCGATGAAGACGAAGGGACTGTCGAAGGATGACGCTGAGAAGCGCGCTCATGAGCTGCTTGCGAGAGTAGGTCTCGATGATAAGGCGGACGTTTATCCTTCATCTCTTTCAGGCGGACAGTCGCAGCGTGTGGCTATAGCGAGGGCTCTTGCTATGGAGCCGGAAGTAATGCTTTTTGATGAACCGACGTCGGCGCTCGACCCGGAGATGGTCGGGGAAGTCCTCGAGGTCATGAGAGAACTCGCGGAGCAGGGGATGACGATGGTGATCGTGACTCACGAGATGGCTTTCGCGCGTGAGGTGGCGGACAGGATCCTGTTCATCGATGAAGGCGTCGTAGCTGAACAGGGGACACCGGAGCAGCTGTTTGGCGATCCTGAGAATGAAAGAACGAAGGATTTCCTGAGCAAGGTATTGTAGAGTACCGGGATATGCTCAGAAGAGGGTGCTGATTTTATGGTAATAAAAAAAATATGGGCGATGTATTTCAGCGCGACAGGCACAACAGCAAAGGTGTGCGATACGATAGCGGATGAGCTCGCCGCGAAGTTCGGCGCGGAACGTGAGACTTTCGATTTCACGCTTCCCGGCGCGAGAGGCGGAGATGATCCGGGTTCGAACTATCCTGCGATCGGAGCATCTGATCTTGTCGTGTTTGGCACTCCCGTTATAGCGGGACGTGTGCCGAACGTACTTCTTAAGTATCTGGATCATATAAGCGGCGGCGGAGCTGCCGCTGTTCCTGTTGTCTGCTATGGCAACAGGAATTATGACGACGCTCTGATCGAGCTCCGCGATATTCTCGAAAAAGGCGGATACCATACGGTCGCCGGAGCTGCTTTTATCGGAGAGCACTCGTTTTCGAACATCTTAGCGGCCGGTCGTCCCGACGAGCAGGATCTTGCCACGGCTCTCGAGTTTGCTGACGGCATAGCGAAAAAACTCGAAGCGGACAAGGACGGCAAGTGCCTCGAGGCACCTGTTGAGGTCAGCGGAGAATCGCCGCTCAGGAGTTATTATACGCCGCGCGACCGTGCGGGAGCGCCGGTGAACATCCTTAAGGTCAAGCCTAAAACCGATATGGAAAAATGCGTGAAGTGCATGACGTGCGTGCGTGTATGTCCGCTCGGATCGATAGATCCTGAGGATGTCAGCGCGATAACGGGTATCTGCATGAAGTGCTGCGCCTGTGTTAAAAAATGTCCGGCAGGCGCGAAGTATTTCGATGATCCCAAGTATCTTTATCACAAAGAAGAACTCGAACTTGGATACGCTAGGCGGGCTGAGCCGGAGTTCTTTCTCTAGACATTATCTTTTCTTACTGTTGAACTTTGCTTTTAAGGTGTTATAATAAGCAATATTGTTTTGGTATTCAAAAACATTAGAGAGGGATAATTGGCTGACAACGGAATTCAACTCGATATGACGAACGGTCCGCTTGCGAAGAAACTGTTCTTTTTCTGCATGCCTATCGTTTTTACAGGTATACTGCAGCTTCTTTTCAACGCTGCGGATATTATTGTAGTGGGGCAGTTTGTGGGGGCGACTGCCGTTGCGGCTGTCGGCTCGACTTCGTTTCTTATAAATCTGCTGATCAATTTTTTCGTGGGGCTTTCGGTAGGCGCCAC
>CALDNM010000200.1 GCA_937915045.1 uncultured Clostridia bacterium | reverse complement strand
GGAACCGATGAGAGAGCTCGGATCGGCGGCAAAACTTTCGGTGACGCTGCTATTTTCGGGCGCGTCTTCGCGCGGGATGAATGAAGACAGCATCGTTCCGAGAGATGTCCCCAGGTAACAGTTGATACACATGAAACCGACAGGATCATCGTGTTCTCCGCGAATAACTATAGTACACGACTTTATTGGGTTTCCGCTTTGATCTTTATTAAAATATTCCATGTACTTCAGATCGGGATCTTTTTCGAGATCTGACAGCAGTGAAAGTCCGAGGTCGGTTATAGGCGACCCCTTTGTACGTCCGGAGTGAAAACCGTTCGCGATGCTCATCACGGAATGGTCCAGGTCGGAAAGGTCGTGGAGTATCACTTCGTATCCCTCACCGAGATAACGTCCGAGCCCTTCTGTGAATGAACTGTAACTGTCGAGAACGCGCTGGTCCGCAGGTGTGTTTTTTCGAGTTTTCTTTGTCATATCATACCCTCAGCCGTATTGAACGGCATATAAAACATTTTTCAATGAATGAAATATTTCTCATTAATAGTATCAGTATCTCACAACCGGGAGATATTATCAACTAAAATGATAAGCTCTTCCGCCGTTGGAATGAAAGCCATCGTATGGTATAATAACGTAAGCGAGGGAGTAATGAAAATAGGAAACGTACTGACAATAGAACAGACGCACAAACTGGTCATGACTCCTGAAATGGTCCAGGCTGTTAAAATACTCCAGCTGAGCCGGCAGGAACTTGATTCTCTTGTCCGGAGCGAGCTGATGGATAATCCTGTGCTTGAGACGGAAAGTGAAGAAGAGGAGAGGGATACAGCTGAGGACTCAGAGGTCGAATCAGAAGCTGAAAGAGAAAACCGCGAGGACAGACAGGAAATAATAGACGCGTATCTCGAAGACGGAGAGCTGGACGATATCAGTTACAGGCAGAGCAGCGGGATCGGCGAAGAGAAGCCTTCATTTGAACAGTTCACATCTTACGAGGAGACTCTGCGGGAGCATCTCATGGCAGAGCTCCAGCTTACTGAGCAGACAAGCATGGAAAAGCGTATCGGTGAATATATAATAGAATCATTTGATGATAATGGCAGGATGACATCATCGGAAGATGAGATAGCGAAAGCTTTAGGGATACCGATAACAAAAGTCCGCGAAGAACTCGAGATCATAAGGACATTCGATCCTGCAGGTGTCGGCGCGCGCGATCTGGCGCAGTGCATTTTTCTCCAGCTGGACTATATAGGAGAGGCTGACGAGAACTACGAAAAACTTTTGAATGAACATCTGGAAGATATCGCTTCCAATAGGATCAAGAAGATAGCAGGCGCGATGGGCCTCAAAGAAGAAGAGATCACGCGCATGATCGATATGATAAGAAAGCAAAACCCGAGACCGGGATCAGAGTTTGCTTCGGGTTCGGATATCAGGTACATCGTTCCCGATGTCGAGATAGTAGGGGAACCCGGCAGTTTTAATGTG
>CALDNM010000199.1 GCA_937915045.1 uncultured Clostridia bacterium | reverse complement strand
CATATATGCCAATTGTTCCATTGCAAACTAGAATCGCAGTATGATTTTAAAGGAATGCACGCTCCCTTCACTTTTATCTTTACAAGTAATGCGTCGTTCCCGTGAAATTTGTGTTGCTTCAGCGAACACCGTCTGAAGGTTTTTGAAGTATCTCGAATCTTCATTGACATGACAGATACGTCACTTATCATGGCAGCATAGAGAAGGGAGTTATCAATATGTTTATTACTGAAAATCAGAAGTGCTGTCCTGGGCGCCGTCTCGCGGCAGCGATAGGCCTGAGCGCGGCCGTTGCTTTTTCTTCGGCTTTTATGCCGATGCCGGTAAATGCCGCCGCGCTTTACACGGATGGGCAGATCCCGTCCAATGTAAGCGCGTCAGCCGTTGATTACAATACTATAAAAGTAAGCTGGGACGCTGCCGAAGGCGCGGAGGAATACAATGTCTACTGCGCGAAAGAGAGTGGCGAATACAAACTCAAAGCGTCCACATCAAATACTTCGTACACGACGACATGGGCTACTCAGCCCGGTGCCGAATATCATTTTATAGTTTCTACCGGAACGCTGCAGACGACTTCAAGTGACGCGGGCAGCCAGGCCACTACGTCAGACGCATCGACGTCGGCATCGGCGTCGACATCAACAGCCACGGCTGTCACGCCGGTGTCCGCGCAAACGCTTCTCGCGCAAACAACAATGAACGCTTACGGGATATCGAGCAGCTCCGCTAAGATCACATGGAAGAAAGTCGCCGGCGCTTCATACTACCGCGTCTACAGACTCAAGTCCGGTAAGTGGTACCACTTCAAAAACACGAAGTCGCTGAGCTGCACGAACACCGGACTGAAGTCATCCACAAAATACACCTATACGGTACGCGCGGTCAGAAAAACCAGCAAATACACCACATCACGCAGAGCTATAAACAACAACGTGGCCAAAACCAAAGCATACGATGCCCGCGCGAAGCTCATGAGCGTGGCAAAGAGCAAACTCGGTAATAGATACGTCTATGGAGCCGAAGGGCCGAACAGCTTCGACTGCAGCGGATACGTATATTACTGCTATAAGAAATCGGGCGCGAGCACGAAAAAGTTCAGCCGCACATCAGCGCAGGGGCTTTACAGCAAACTGAAAAAATACAACATCGGAACGAAGATGAGCAAGGCTTCGAAAGGTGACATCGTGCTCTGCGGGTCAAGCAAAAGCAATATCTCGCACGCTGCGATGGTCTACACGAGCAGCAAACTTATCAACGCGGCGAATCCGAGCAAAGGCGTGTGCCTTTCCGGCGCGAAGTATTTTCACATCGTCGCTATCCTGCATCTGCCGATGAAATAAAAACAAAAAAATACCGGAGCGGAGAAACAAATTCTCTGCTCCGATTTTTAAATTCCGATGTCTATTCAAGTTCGTCCGCGCACTTTTTCAGTTCATCGATTATGCTGATATGCTGCGGGCACGCCGCCTCGCACTGGCCGCACGCTATGCAGTCCGACGCCTTCGCTCTCCTGGTCGCCCATACATAGCTGTTCTTCGCGGCCGCTAAGTCTTTATACATCAGTTTGTAATTCATCGCTTCGATGATCCCCGGAATATTGATATTCTGCGGGCAGCCCTCCATGCAGTAATGGCAGGAGGTGCACGGTATCCGCGGAAGTTTTTCTATGATGCCGCGTGCCTTCGCGACTGCCGCGAGCTCTTTCTCATCAAGTGGTTTGAAATCTTTCATGAACGAAAGATTATCTTTCATCTGCTCGACACTCGACATTCCCGAAAGGACAGTCACAAGCCCGTCGAGAGAAGCCGCAAACCTGATCGCCCATGAAGCCATCGACGCGTCCGGATCCAGCTCCGCGAAAATTTTCTTTACTTCATCCGGGACATTCACCAGCATGCCGCCCTTGACCGGTTCCATTATAGTCACCGGAAGTCCGTGCTTTCTGACTGTCTCATAGCACGCCCTCGACTGGACCGTCTCCGTTTCCCAGTCAGCGTAATTGATCTGCAGCTGCACGAACTCGACCTCCGGATGTTCATCCAGGATCTTATCGAGCTTATCAGCCTTATCGTGATATGAAAATCCGAAGTGCTTTATCTTTCCCTGCTTCTTCAGATCTTTGAAGAAATCCCACATGTCGAACTTGTCGAATACTGCCGTCCTGTAATCTCCGAGATTGTGCGCGAGATAGAAATCAAAGTATCCCGCTCCAGTGTTCTCGAGCGATGTGTCGAACATAGCTCTCGCTTCTTCAGCAGTCTTCGCGCCCATCCACGCCGCGTTCTTCGTCGCCAGCTGATATGAATCGCGCGGATATCTCTCCACCAGTGCCTTTCTTATCGTTTCTTCCGAATCTCCGTACGCCCTCGCGGTATCAAAATACGTGAACCCCGCGTCGAGGAACATATCGACCATCCTGCTGGTCTCTTCGACATCGCTCTTTCCGTCCTTCTGCGGAAGACGCATTAGCCCAAAACCAAAATTCTTTATATTATCTCCAAGCATATCTGCCTCCTAATATTGTCAAATACAAATTGTGTATTTTTCAATGTTCTTTAACTGTAGTTGATTG
>CALDNM010000198.1 GCA_937915045.1 uncultured Clostridia bacterium | reverse complement strand
CCATGTATTTATATGGTTCCCAGCGTCATCCGTCACAGCTTCGCACTTTTCAAAAATCACGCGCTCTCTTAGATATGCTATCTTCATCAGAAGCCTTCCTTCCTGCTCCCGAAGAGGAGAGCTCTAAGAGTAAGGTTAAGCGCATGGCAGTCAGCTTCTTCTCTATGCTCATAAAAATACGCGGCTGCGTGCATAACTGCTATGTCCGCATTTTCAAGTTTGTCATATTCTTCTTCATCGTCTATCCTGGCTACATCCATGCACTGCCTTTTTGATGATGTGAGGAGCCCTTCTATGAGATCGTCATCACCTGCTGAATCTACCCTCAGGTAGTTCTTCATCTGTTCAAGACTGACTGCCACTATGCTATACCTCCTTCATCAGGCTGTTTTGAGTTTAAGGATCTGCACCGCCTCAGGCAGCACGAGCTTTCCGTCTACTCTCTCTTTTGCCACGTAGCCTATCATGCCGTTTCCGGCAAACAGCTCTCTAAGTTCCTGGAGGCTCCTTACACCTCTGTCTCCTATGTTGTAGTAGCTGTAGTCCCCGAACGCCACTCCGTCGGAAGGTGCGTACGCTGAAGTATACACTTTGTATCCTAAGAGCATATCCGGCTCGCCCGCCTGGTAGGAAGGCTGCCAGATATATGAGTTGTTGTTATCTTTGAGCTTCCTAAGCGCTGCAAGCGTGGCATCGTTCAGGATGAACGCCGCGCTCTTCCTGTAAGGACGCTTAAGAGCGTAAACGAGATCGAGCACGTCGTCGCTCTTTACGGCAGCTGTAAGAGTCGCCTCAGTGTGGCCGCCTCCGGTCGCCGCGAATATGCCGGTAGGTTTTCCGGTGCCGTTACCGTTAAGGAACGCGTCTTCTTCAGCATTTCCTATTGCCTTTCCGAACTGATCTATGATATATCCGTCCAGGTTGAAGGCGTTATCGTAAAGGAGCTCTTCCGTCACCTTTATAGCGACATGGAGCTTATGCGCGTCGAGCACGATCTGGTCGAACGTAGCGTCGCCGAATGTGAGTGCCGCGCCTTCTTCGATCCATGATGCAGCGGGCTTTGTCCCCGCGATATTTATC
>CALDNM010000197.1 GCA_937915045.1 uncultured Clostridia bacterium | reverse complement strand
TTCAATGGAAGATTTCAAAATACCTTCATTTGTCCATTAGAGAGTTTTTCAAAAAACAAGAATGAGCAAAAACAGCGGTGCGCTTCCGGATCAAGAGGCCCCGCGCCGGAAGCGAATTTATACGCGCTATTCAGAAGCTCCGGCACTGCTTCTGATTGACAATTTCCAAAAAAACGCATATATTTAAATCAGTATATAGTTGTTCTTTCAATCAAGAATTTGCCTCTAAATCAGCCATTAAACGATTCCGTATGAAATATTACTATTTATAATATAAAAGGGATATGGGGAGAAATTTCAGATGGAAATGCAAACGCGATTTTTAAATATGTTGGATCCTCTGTCATGCGGTATCGGTATATTCAATGCTGAGACACGTCAGCCGCTGTTCCTGAACGACGCCTACTATCATATGGTCGGGTATACCAAAGAAGAATACGCGGCCGTGATCGCTGATGACGGTCAGAAGCTTATCTATCCGAAAGATCTGCCGATCTGCAGGGGCAGCGCTGAAAAGTTTTCCAGAGAGGGGAGCGTATCAAACTCGCGGTTCCGCGTAGTTCGAAAGAACGGCGAGATACGCTGGGTAGACCTTTGTATCATTCCGATCAAAGCATATGGGGCCGGATGCGCGCTTTGCTTTTTTGAAGACATCACAGAGAAGAATAAATCAGTACTGTATCAAAGTCTCGTGGACGATTCCGTCACGGGCATCTTTGTCGCGGAGCAGCATGCCCACCGGATCATATATTGCAATCAGGCCATGCTGCAGATATATCCTTTCCCGCCGGGAATACCGGTGATCGGGAAGCATCTGTTCGACATCATTCCTCAGGATGCCGCGCTTTTGAGCGACGATGAGATCGCCGCGCTTCCAGCAGATCATTATACGGAATTCAACTGGCATAATGGAGACTGTTATTATAATGTCCGTTCAAGAGCACTGCGCTGGAACGGCGTTGACTCCTACACGCTGTATTTTTCCGATGAAACGAAGGAACATCAGAAACACTTAGAGCAGGCGCAGCTGCTGAATCAAGTCCCTGTTGGTATCGGGATCTATGAGTTCGTCCATGGTGATATCAGGCAGATATATCTGAACGACCATTATTACCGCATGATCGGCGAATCACGTGACGCGCGTCAAAAAAACCACAGAGACTTCCTGAACGCGGTTTATCCGGACGATCTCACGCGGGTGAATGATCTCGCGAAAAAGTATACCGACGGCAGCCGGGATGAGTTCATCGACCTCCGCATCATGTGCGGAGACGGGAACTACAAATGGTTCCGCCTCACAGCATCTGTGATCAAAAGTGAAGATGATAAGCTCACTCTGTATTGCAGTTTTGCCGATATCGATAAAGCTGTCAAAACACAGGAAGAATTGAAAAACGCGAACCTTGATCTCCAGAAGCAATATGCTCAGGAGAAGCAGCAGCTTCAAATGCTGGAGAAAGACAGCGTGGTCACTATACAGTTCAACGTCACCCGTGACGAGCTTATCGCCTACCGTATCAATCAGGGCGATTTTCATAAGTATAATAAGGGAGATTCCGGGGCTATCATCCGTTCCTATATTGACGCGCAGACGCCAACTGAAGCCGAACGGCGCGTTGTCAAAGACTATTTTGATAAAGATAAAGCAAAAGAGCGCTTTAAAAATGGGATCCGAGAGTTTTCAGCAGAATATCGAAGGCGCATGGATAATGGCCGGCTCTGCTGGATCCATTCTACGAGCCGTATGATGCTGGATGAGGAAACCGGTGATCTGATCGTTTACACGTATATGCGCGATATCGACACAGAGCGGAAAAAAGAACTGACAGCAAACAGTGTTATCGATGAAGAAACAGATTTTGTTATGCTTCTCAACACCGTGTCAAACACAGCCATGCTGCTGCGGATCAAAAACGATTATCAGTACTTCAATGAAAGACTGTATCAGGAATTTCCTTTTAAAGACGCGTTGAACATGGGAGAGCTCAACACTATCAATGCTGAAGACAGACCTACCGTTCAGAATTTCTTCCAGAAAGACGCTCTTATCGAACGGCTGAAGACCGAAACGGTTATCACCATCACGTATCGGAATCGTTATGCCGATGGAACGATAAAGAGAAAAAAAATACGGGCATTCTATTTGGATAAAACTCACGAAGACATCGTGATCGCCCGCCGTGATATCACAGACCTTTACGAAGAAGAGCAGGAACAAAAACGCGTACTGGAAGCGGCACTGGAAGCGGCCACCATCGCGAGCCGTTCAAAGAGTGATTTTCTGTCGCACATGAGCCATGATCTGCGTACGCCGATGAATGTGATCATAGGCTCGGCTTCTCTTGCTATGGACACCCTCGATGACCCCAAAGAAATCGAAAAAGCACTGTCCAACATTACTACATCATCCAAATACCTTCTCGGGCTGATCAACGACTGCCTCGACATCGAAAGGATAAACAGCGGAAAGGTCAAACTCGACCCGTCCCCATATCCATATATAGATTTCTACAACGATATCAAAGCAGTGATCGAACCACTGTGCCATCAGAAAAACATCACCCTCGTGATGGAGAAAATAGAAGATGTATCGGCAGTGATCATCGCGGACAAGAAGCGGATCGAGCAGATCTTCTACAATCTTTTATCAAACGCGATAAAATTCACGCCAAGCGGCGGGACCGTCGAAATGCTGACGCGAAATATGACAGTCCATGACGGGATGGTTTCTTATGATTCTATCGTACGCGACAACGGGATCGGGATGAGTGAAGAATTCCAGGAGCACATGTTCGACGCGTTTTCGCAGGAAGAAAACATCATTTCTCCGGAATATCAGGGCACCGGCCTCGGTCTTGCCATTGTCAAACAGCTGACAGATATGATGGACGCGAAGATCACAGTGAAGAGCAAAAAAAATGAAGGTACAGAGTACCGGATCCATTTCACATTCCCGGTGGCATCCGGAATAGACACGGGCGAGGACGACAGCGCGCCTGTGCCCGTATACGATCTCCACGGGAAACGCGTGCTGCTGGCAGAAGATCATCCGCTGAACCGGATGATCGCGCAGAAAGTGCTGGAGAAAGCAGGCATGATCGTCATTACAGCGGAAAACGGGATGGAAGCCGTGGATCGATTCAAAGCCGTTGCGGAAAACTATTTTGACGCTGTCCTTATGGACATCCGCATGCCGGTCATGAACGGCCTGGACGCTACAAGGATGATCCGCGCCCTCGACCGGGCAGACGCGCGCGCAGTCCCGATCATAGCCATGACCGCCAATGCTTTCGACAGCGACGTGAAAGAATCTCTGCGATCCGGGATGACGGCCCATCTTTCAAAACCGATCGAGCCGGAAAAATTATATGAAACACTCGCGAAGTCAATGAAACGCAGCAAACGTGATAAATAGATCCTTAATAGATCCTACCATTCGGACACGCCAAAGATCTCGCGGCCGTCGATGTCGCTTAAGTTTTCATACTTCTCCGGCCTGCCGTTTTTAAACTCCATCGTATATCCCAGGCCCGGGACAGGTATCCAGTCCCACATGCTGCCCTTCACATCCGGAAAAGTCTCGTGCATTATACCGGCAATGACGCCGCCGTGACAGACCACCACGGAGACCGCGTCTCCATCGCCATTACTGCAGTAACGCTCTTTCTCCCTGTGGGACCCGACGAGTTTCTTCATGCCTCTTGATACTCTTGCCGCGAATTCGTTTCTGGATTCTCCGCCCGGTGGACTGACGTCTCCCGTCTTATCTTCGGCCCATGTGCTGAACCACTCGTAGTTTTTCAGCTGCTCATATGTCTTGCACTCGCAGTCGCCGAAGCTGATCTCGTTGAACAGCGGGAATACCGTCCTCGGCCTGTCTCCGAAAATTATCTGAAAGGTCTCGTTTGTCCTGACCAGGGCTGATGTGTAGCAATCCGCGTCGTCCGGGATGTCCGGGTACGCGCCGCGGTCTTTGAGCTCGCGAAGTGTGTCCTTCCCTTTCTCCGTCAGATGAAGATCCGCCGTTCCGTAGAACCACTGCCGCATATTGCCTTCCGTTATACCGTGCCTGATAAAATATATTTTTGACGCCATTGTGTTCTCCCTTTATTCATATGCTGCAGCATAATTCGTGCAGAATTCAAGCATTTTGTCACATAATTTCAGCTTTTCAAGATTCCGCAGTGACACGCGCGCCCGTCTTTTTCGATTCTCTGTATTCTCCATATGAGAAGAACACGAGTCCGACCCAGATGATAGCGAACGCGATAAGCTGAACGCCGTCCATCGTTTCACCAAGAATATACACGCCGACAAAAAGCGATATCGTCGGTGAGATGTATTCCGACAGGCCGAGCATGAACATCGAAACACGCTGCGCGGCGAGAGCGAAAAGCCCGAGCGGTATGACAGTGAGAAGCCCGCACAAAAGCAGTAACGCGTACTGATACGGCTGCCCGACCCCGAGCGCGCCTCTGCCCGTCACTTCCATCCAGATGATGATCCCCAGTGCCGCCGGCGCCAGAAATATCGTTTCATATACGAGCGAGATCAGCGGCGGCTGTTCGACTTTTTTCTTTATCGCCGAGTAGACCGAGAATGTGACCGCGAGCATGAGCGCGATCGTCGGAAGCGATTTAAAATGTACAAGTATAACGATAACGCTGACGCACGCGAGCAGCAGCGCCGTCGTTTTATATTTCGTAAGCTTCTCTTTGAAGAAGATCATACCGAATATGCATACCATCAGCGGCTCGATATAGTATCCGATGCAGCACTGGATGACGTGGTCGGCATTGACCGCCCAGATGAATGTGCTCCAGTTTATCGTTATCACAACACCGGCGAGAAAATACACGACTCTCGTGCGCCTGTCTTTCAGCGGGCTGAATATCCTCTTCCACGAATATGATCTTCTCGCGAAAAGCAGACTCATCACACACACCAAAAAGACTCTGTAGATTATTATGACCCACGAATCGATCGGACGAAGTGACTGCCAGTACACCGGCAGCACACCCCATATGACTGAACAGCTTATCGCGCCGAACAGCCCCTTCTTGTATTCGCTTTTCCCTTCTTTGATCCCCATTTATTTATCATGCACGGTTTTTATCAGGCTGTCAACAAAAAAGGCACTCCGCTATGACAGCCGCGGTCGAAGCCGGGTCTTCGCACGCCATGAAATGACCGACGCCCGGGACGATCTTTACAGTAATGTCATGTTTCCGAAGTTCCTGCTCGTCGTAGTCAGGCAGCGACTTCTCGCCGAAGATCGAATACTTCGGCATCGGAAGAGCGTACAGCATATCGCGCCACGAAGGGTCTCCGCCTTTCGCGGCGTTTTTCGATATCTTCCATGCCGCTTCCGGCAGCCAGTTCTTGAGCGAAGCCGCCCACAGAGTGTTGCCGCGGCACATTTCCCTGCCGACCAGTTCCATGTGGCCTCTGCTTATATATCTCGCCTTATCCTGATCCGCTATACCTTTCGACCACGAATCATCGCCGCTCGGATCTATGTTCGATTCGCAGATTATCAGCCTGTCGATCATGTCAGGGCACATCGCCGCGAGCTCGATCGCGACCGCGCCGCCGAGACTGTGTCCGTATAGGATGAACTTTTCTCCGACCACATCTTCCATGAGACCTTTGAGATACGACGCGTGCGCGCGCACCGAATAATCGAAGCCTTCAGGCTTGTCGCTGTAACCGGCTCCCGGAAGATCCGCCAAAATCCGCCTGTGACCCGCGAGGCATTTCTGCGACGCGAGGCGCGGATAATCGAAAGACCCGCCGCATCCAAGGCCGTGCACGAAAAGTATCGGCATCTCATCTCCCGGAAGATCGAAATACCTCATCTTCACTCCAGTTTTTCCTATTGTATATTCCTGCATGTCCGGCCCCTTTCTTTTCGCGAGTTTATGTTTACGAAATATTATACCATGTATATAATGTAAGGACAGAAAAAGGGGAAATTGACATGGCAAAAAACAACGAACAGATACATATCGGCTGCCACCTTTCATCAGCGGGCGGCTTTGAGAAAATGGGACGCGAAGCGCTCTCGATCGGAGCGGACACATTCGCGTTCTTCACGAGGAACCCGAGGGGCGGCAGCGCGAAAGAGATAGATCCTGCCGACGCTAAGGCCCTCCGTGATATAGTAACGCAAAATGGTTTCGCGAAGCTTGTGGCTCACGCGCCGTACACTCTCAACCCGTGCTCAGCGACTAAAAAAGTCCGCGACTTCGCGCACATCGCGATGGCCGATGACATGAAGCGCATGGAATATCTCCCGGGGAATTACTACAACTTCCATCCGGGAAGCCACACCGGTCAGGGCATCGAAAAAGGTATCGAGCTCATCAGCGAGCTGCTGAACGATATCATTACTGCAGATCAGACAACGACGATCCTGTTCGAGACGATGGCCGGAAAAGGCAGCGAAGTCGGCGGGCGTTTCGAAGAACTCGCGGAGATAATCGGCCGCGTGAAGCTGAGAGAAAAAGTCGGCGTCTGCATGGATACCTGCCATGTGAGCGACGCCGGTCATGACATCATAAATGACCTCGACGGCGTGCTCGACGAATTCGATAAAATCATAGGGCTGGATAAACTCAAGGCGCTTCACATCAACGACAGCCTCAACCCGGCGGGCTCGAAAAAAGACAGACACGCCCGTATCGGAGAAGGCCATATCGGAAAAGACGCTATCCTGAACGTCGTTTACGACCCGAGGCTCATCGGACTTCCGTGCATCCTTGAAACGCCGCACGACAGCCTCGAGGGTTACAAAAAAGAGATCGCGATGATAAGATCTGGTCGGTGATCATTCCTTTGGCTCCATTTCCAGAACCGACAGCCCTTCGTATTTTCCGAAAATATCATATATCGTCCTGAACTCGTCGATCGTTATGAGGTGCTGCCCCAGGCTGACAATGTGCTCCCAGCTTCTGCAGCCTCCCTCGTAATCCTTGCGGGATAAATTGATATTGACCCACGGCAGCTTGGCAGGAGTCCTTCTTGTACGACTTTCGAATCCCCATTTTTTCATATCCGCGAGCAGACATGTTTTGTTGAAATTCTGTATTCCGCGAAGATCCACGGATATGTCCCCGCTTCCGGCGCCGATATTTCCATTGAGATATACCTGCCCTGTCAGTCCGTCGCTGTACCCGTCATCATAAGCGTCCCGCGGATCGGAATACTTTACTGGTTTCTGTTTACCTTTATAAATATTATATATCGTCATGAATTCATCGATCGTCACAGCATGATTTCCTAAATGCGGTGTGATATTTATCCCCGGCATTCCCTTCGCGTACACCTTTGAATTCAGATTCACATACACCCAATTCATGGGATATCCCTTTGCGTGTATCCAGCTGTCGAACCCTTCCTCAATAAGAAATTTATGCAGATCCGTTCCAGAGAAATGCTCGATGCTGTCACCATATACGATGATCGCGGCGCTTCCGCCATCCTCGATCTGCTGATCATATTTCTCGTCAGCGTTTCCTCTGCTGTATCCTCTTCTGTACGCTGCTTCGTATTCTCCGTACTCTTCCATTTCTTCCTCCTTGGTTTTCAAAAGATGCCTAAAAGAGTACAAATGAAAAAGCCCTATCGACGCGACAGGGCAAATTATACATATGCGTCCCCATCGTTCAAGCTTTGGCACCTTTCTTTTTTCAAAGGAGGTTGTCGTGCGGTCATCGAGCTTGTCTCTCGCGCACTCTTTATAGGTGTATTTAGTTTTTATTTATATCGGCATTATAGCACATCCCTGAAAAAGGTGTGCCCCAAAATCAGTACTTTCTAAACATTATTCTGATGCGCCCTTTTCGCGTGCTGCCGTCGGTCTCCGCGACTATGACCCTGCCCTTGTGCCGCATGGTCACGCAGCTGCCTTCCGCGATCTGCATGTCCGTCTTCGACGCTTCGATGTGGTCGACGAATACAAGTCCCTGATTTATTGCTTCCGCCGCTTTCGATCGTGAGATCCCGAACGCTGCCGCAGTAATGTTATCCAGTCTCATGGACGCGACTGTTTCGCGCACTTCGGTCAATTCCCGTTCTGGAACGATCAGGTCGTTCACAGAGTGCTCGGTCAGTGAAAGTTCTGTCCTGCCCGCCTTGTCGTATTCGGAAAGAATGAACTCCGCGATCTCCTTCATTACTATAATGTCGGCGCCGCCTTCGCGCACTAGTATGTCACCCGTCATCTCGCGCTTTATCCCAAGGCCCATAAGTGACCCGAGGTAATCTCTGTGACCAAGCTCGCGGCCGCCCGGTTTGCTCTCGGCCCTGATCACTGTGAGCGGATCGTCTTCAGCCCCGCGGATCTCCGGCGCGTCCGGATCCAGCATATAGTCTGGAAGGCACATCATGATGACACGCTCGGCGTCATCGTACCCGCCGTAAAACATTACCGCGCAGCCATTATTTTTGTTCGCGAAAGCGCTCCGCGCCAGCGACTGCTGATGCGGGTCCAGAAAATATGTATTTGTCAGCATGTAACCGTCCAGACACGCGCGGATCTTGTCCTCGGCCTGGCCCAGCGTAAGTTTATCCTCATTCATGTTTCTATTATACACGAAAACTTGTATA
>CALDNM010000196.1 GCA_937915045.1 uncultured Clostridia bacterium | reverse complement strand
AGATCGGGTCATTTTCACCTGATCCCGGCTGCCCGACCCCGCAAACCCACTCGATCCAATGGAAGATTTCAAAATACCTTCATTTGTCCATTAGAGAGTTTTTCAAAAAAATAATAATGAGCAAAAGCAGCGGAAGCGCCGCCGAGCGCGGCTGCTCCGGCGGCGTTATTATAGAAGCGGTGCGCTCCTGTGCTCCAAACCATGAGGCAGGAGCGGATCTTAAATCAGCGGTGCGCTCCTGTGTCCCAAATCATAAGGCAGGAGCGAATTTATGTCAGTGGTCCGCTCCAGAATCAAAAAAGCTCAAAAAAGTTGACACAGGAAGCTGCAACGCGTATAATATCAACATGTTGTTTATCTATTTAACGCGTTAACGCGTTAAAGCGAGCAAACAGGAAACCCTGCCCACGCGGCAGGAGGCAGAAGCACTGGGAAACGTGGCATGATGTGCCCGTCGCGCGCGGACTGGATAAAGCACACGGAATATTGTAATATAATAGAAACAAAAAGAAGCAGCGAAAGTGACTAAGGATATCAAGATGAAATACAAACAGGCAAAAATTACACCGGCTGAAGCAGCCGCGCGGAATCTGCGCGGGCTGTACGAGCAGTACGGTTATCAGAAATTCAAGATGAGCAAGTTCGAGGAATACGGGCTTTACGCGTCGAACATGGATTTTCTGTCGGGCGATAAAGTGCTGACATTTACGGATCTCGATGGGCGTCTCATGGCGCTCAAGCCGGATGTGACGCTCAGCATCATCAAGAATTCGACGGCCGATATGCAGTCGAGCGAGAAACTTTACTATACTGAAAATGTGTACAGAGAGGACCGCGAGGGGAACAATTTCGTGGAGATCGAGCAGATGGGACTGGAGTATCTCGGTGATGCCGATGATTACGGCATTACTGAAGTCATAGCGCTCGCTGTCAAAACCCTGCAGAGCATCGATCAGGAATACATCCTTGAGATATCGCATATGAGTTTCGTTACGGAGCTTCTGGATGATCTTACGAAGGAATGCGGGATCGAGAGAAGAGATTATGTGCATCTTCTCAATCTTATAAGAAGAAAGAACGTGCCGGGTATAGCGAAAGTCGCTGAAAGTCTTGGCATACCGGAGGAGAAGATCGAGAGGCTGAAGGCCGTGCCGACTCTTTTCGGACCGGTGAATGAGACTCTTAAGCGCGCTGGGAAATATGTCATAAATGACGAGATGAGTGAAGGCCTCGATCAGCTTGAGAGAGTGGCGAAGGGGCTTCGGGCGATGAACGCGTCGAAGAATGTACAGATAGATCTTTCGCTCGTCAACGATACGAACTATTACAACGGCATCATTTTCAAAGGGTATTTCCGTGAGCTCGCGAGGCACGTCCTTGCCGGCGGACAGTACGACAAAGCGATGGCGAAGTTCGGCAGGAATACAGGAGCGATAGGGTTCGGGCTTTACTTGAATGAACTGAGCCAGCTCGCGGTGGAAAAAGATAAATACGATGTGGACGCGCTGATGCTTTACGGCGCGAAGGAGCCGCTCGAGAATGTAGCAAAGGCGATCACAGGGCTCCGAAAGCAGGGGCTGAGCGCGAGGGCCGAGAGAGCACGGCCGAAGGGACTGAGATGCGGGAAGGTCTACAGGCTGAAGGACGGCGTGCTGACAGAAAGGAAGACAAATGCTTAATATAGCGCTGCCGAAGGGCAGACTCGGCGATTCTGTATACGCGATGCTGGACAAAGCGGGCTTTGACTGCCCGGCTTACAACGATATCAACAGAGAACTCGTCATAGAAAACAGAAAAAAAGGACTCAGGTATCTGCTCGTGAAACCGGGAGATGTACAGGTGTACGTCGAGCATCACGCGGCGGATGTCGGCATCGTGGGCAAGGATATACTCCTCGAGGAAGAGCCTGACGTATATGAGCTCCTCGATCTCGGGATCGGGAAGTGCAGGATGTGCGTCGCGGCGCCGAGAGGCTATAAAGAGGACAGGAGCAGGACACTTCGGGTAGCCACAAAATATGTAAATGTGGCGAAGCATTACTACAGCGAAAAAAACCGCGACATAGAGATAATCTATCTGCGCGGAAGCATAGAGCTCGGGCCGATCACCGGTCTTTCCGATGTGATCGTGGATATTGTCGAGACGGGAAATACGCTCAAGGCCAACGATCTGGTCGTGACGGACGCGTTCAAGGATATAAGCGCGCGGTTCATCGCGAACAAGTCGAGTTTCAAATTCCAGAACGGGATCATTTCCGATATGGCAGAGAAGCTGAGCGAACAGATAAGCGGATCTAAGTAAGGAGCAAAAAATGAGCAGATTTTTCAACAGCGGGCTTCAGTCGCTGGAGCCGTACACACCGGGTGAGCAGCCGAAGACGGTAGGCAGGCTCATCAAACTGAATACAAATGAGAATCCTTACGGGCCGAGCCCGAAGGCGGTCAGCGCGCTGAGGAACGCTGACGCGGATCATCTCATGCTGTATCCGGATCCCGACGGTACGGATCTCACGAAGGCGATCGCGGAGGAGTGCGGCGTCAGGCCGGAGCAGATAATGCTCGGTAATGGGTCGGACGAGATACTCGCGTTTTTGTTCATGGGATTCGGGGATGAGATCTGGTTCCCAAAGACGAGTTACGGCTTTTATCCTGTGTTCAGCGATGTGTTCAGATGCGACGCGCATACGGTGCCGCTCGAAGATGATCTTTCGATCGATCTTGGAAAGTATATGGACGCGAAAGGGACGATAGTGATACCGGATCCGAACGCGCCGACGGGACGCGCGCTGAGCCCTGACGCTATAGAGGAACTGGTACGGGCAAAGAGCGACTGTCTCGTGGTGGTCGATGAGGCTTATGTGGATTTCGGGGCGGAGACATGCGCGCCGCTCATAGATAAATACGACAATGTTATGATCATAAGGACGCTGTCCAAGAGCCGGGGGCTCGCCGGGCTGCGCGTCGGCTGGTGCATGGGATGTGAAGACATCATCGCCGATATGAAGAGACTGAAGTTCAGCTTCAACCCATATAATGTCGACAGGATCGCGCTCGCTGTCGCGGAAGCCGCGGTGAAAGACAAGGAATATTTCGAGGAGATAAGGCAGAAGATAATAGGCACGCGCGAAAGGTTCACGGAGCAGCTTACAGAAATGGGCTTTTCGGTATTGCCGTCGAAGACGAATTTTGTGTTCGCGCAGACCGGCAGGATGCCGGGAGCCGAGCTCTTCCGCAAATTGCGTGAGAGGAATATAATAGTAAGATATTTCGACAAAGACCCGATAAAAAACTATATCAGGATCACGATCGGAAAAGATGAGGACATGGACGCGTTCATTGAGAACACGAAGGAGATATTCGAGGAGGCCGGGAAATGAGAAAAAGTGAAATGAAGAGAAAGACGAACGAGACAGATATAGTTATAAGTCTCTGCCTGGACGGCGTCGGCAAATACGACATCGATACGGGATGCGGATTTTTCGACCACATGATGGAGCTCTTCGCGAGGCATGGAAGGTTCGACCTCGCGATCAAATGCGATGGGGACACAAAGGTGGATTACCACCATTCCGTGGAAGATATCGGCATCACTCTCGGACAGGTCTTCAAAGAGGCGCTCGGGGATAAGAAAGGCATATGCCGTTACGGCGAGCAGATGCTTCCGATGGATGAGGCTCTCGTGCTGGTGTCGCTCGATATAAGCGGGAGATCGTCTGTGGATCTGGATATCGATATCCCGACGGAGAAGGTCGGGGATTTCGACACGGAACTCACTGAAGAATTCATGATCGCGTTTTCGAGAGAGCTCGGGCTGACGCTGCACATCATACAGCTTGCGGGTGTCAATTCACATCACATCATCGAGGCGATATTCAAAGGGCTCGCGAGGGCTCTGGCGAAAGCGGTTTCCATAGATGAAAGGTTCGCGGACGAAGTGCCGTCGACTAAAGGAGTACTTTAATGATAGCGATCATAGATTATGGAGTGGGGAATCTTTTCTCGCTCGCGTCGTCTCTGAAATACATCGGGGCCGATTCAAAGGTAACAAATAAAAAGAAAGATATAATAAAAGCGGACAAGATCATACTGCCGGGAGTAGGCGCGTTCGAGGACGCGAGCAAGAAGCTTTACGCTACAGGACTTGTAGACACGCTTCTGGATCAGGCGGCGGCCGGCAAGCCTCTCATGGGCATATGCCTCGGCATGCAGCTCCTGTTCGAACGGAGCTTCGAGTACGGCGAGTTCAAGGGGCTCGGTCTCATCAAAGGAGATATCGTGCCTCTCGCTGACGACATCGGGCCGGAGTACAAGATCCCTCAGATAGGATGGAACAGTCTGAAGTTCACGAAGGACGATCCGCTGTTCAAAAATATAAACGACGGAGACTACGTCTATTTCGTCCACGGTTTCTACGCGAGACCGGGCGAGCAGACGGCCGCGACGGTCGAGTACGGTACTGACGTGACGGCCGTAGTGAGAAATGGCAACGTCTGCGGGACTCAGTTCCACCCGGAGAAGAGCGGCAAGGTCGGGCTCGGGATACTCAAGGCTTTCAGTGAGGAGAAGTAGCATGAAGATATATCCGGCAATAGATCTGAGAGACGGAAAAGTCGTCCGTCTCGTCGAAGGAGATTACGACAGGATGACTGTATACGGAGACGATCCTGTGAGTACGGCGAAAGGTTTCGCTGACGCGGGCGCGAGGTATCTGCATCTTGTGGATCTCGACGGCGCGAAGGACGGAGCGCTCGTCAACTTCGATACTATAAAAAAGATAATAGAAAGCACCGACATGTTTGTGGAAGTCGGAGGCGGCATAAGAGATGAAGAGAGGATAAAACAGTATCTCGAAGCGGGAGTCGGACGGGTCATACTCGGATCGGCCGCGGTCGAGGACAGGGATTTTCTCGAAAAGTCAGTCGCGAAATACGGCGAAAAGATCGCGGTCGGAGTGGACGCGAAGGACGGCAAGGTCGCGATACACGGATGGAAGACGGTCACTGACGAAGACAGCTTCGAGTTCTGCAGGTACCTCGAGAAGATCGGCGTGTCAGCGGTCATCTACACCGACATCGCGAAAGACGGCGGCCTCGGGGGAACGAACATTACTGCATATAAAAAACTCAGCGAGGTCTGCGGACTCGATGTCACCGCTTCGGGCGGCATCACGTATATTTCGGAGATCGAGGAACTTCGCGGCGTGACTTACGCGGCGATACTCGGCAAGGCACTCTACACGGGCGCGCTGGACCTTGGGGAAGCTATAGAAAAGAGCGGAGAAGAGCAATGATAACAAAGAGGATAGTGCCCTGCCTGGATATCAAGGATGGCAAGGTAGTAAAGGGTGTCAATTTCAAGGGCGTGCGCGCTGTGGCGGACCCGGTGGAGATGGCGGCGTTCTACAATGAGAGCGGCGCGGACGAGCTGGTGTTTTACGATATCACGGCGAGCATCGAAGGAAGGAAGATATTCGCGGATGTCCTGACGAGCGTGGCGTCGCAGATATTCATCCCACTCACTGTGGGCGGCGGTATCAACACGGTCGATGATTTCGACAGGGTGCTGAAATGCGGCGCGGACAAGGTCAGCGTGAACAGCGGCGCGATCAGGGATCCCGAGCTTATAGGTGAGGCGGCGAAGCTTTACGGCGATCAGTGCGTAGTGCTTTCGAGCGATATAAAAAGGGTGGACGGAGAGTTCCATCTTTATACGGACGGCGGCAGGACTGATACCGGCATGGACGCGATCAAGTGGATCGTGGACGGTGTCGCCAGGGGTGCGGGCGAGCTGGTGGTGAACAGTATAGATACTGACGGTGTGAAGGACGGGTTCGATCTCGAGCTTCTGGACATCATCGCGTCGAAGGTATCTGTTCCGATCATCGCGTCGGGAGGCGCGGGGAAGATGGAAGATTTCACGGAACTGTTCAGGCATAAAGGAATGGACGCGGGGCTCGCGGCGAGCATATTCCATTTCAAAGAGGTCAGCATCATGGACCTCAAGAAATACCTCCGCGGCGAAGGCATCGAAGTCAGGATCTAGGCCGGGAAATGATACGGATATGATCGGCCCGGTGAAAAAACGAAATCAAAATAAAGAAGGATAAGAATATGGCGGAAACAAAAGATATATTAAAGGGCACGGTGAATGAAGAGGCTCTCGCGAATGTGAAGTTCGATGAGAAGGGGCTGGTGCCGGCGATAGTGCAGGATTTTTTCACGAAGAAGGTGCTGACTCTCGCGTACATGAATAAGGAAAGTCTGGAGATCACTCTCAAAGAGGGAAAGACATGTTTCTGGAGCAGGAGCAGGCAGGAGCTCTGGCGCAAGGGCGAGACGTCGGGAAATTTCCAGACAGTCGTGAACATTACTGCCGATTGTGACAGCGACGCTCTTGTAGTGGAAGTAATAAAGGACGGACCCGCGTGCCACACGGGCGCGGACAGCTGTTTTTTCAACGGCCTCTACCAGAGCGAGGGACAGAACGCGTTCTCTTACGACGAGTTGTATGATCTGATCGAGGGCAGGAAGACCGACCCGAAAGAGGGAAGCTACACGACTTACCTTTTTGAAAAAGGGATGGAAAAGATACTTAAAAAAATAGGCGAGGAAAGCACTGAGGTGATCATCGCGGGCGGAAAAGGCGACAAGGAAGAAAGCATATACGAGATCGCCGATCTCGCTTATCATGTAATGGTGATGATGGTCGAAGCGGGCATTTCGCTCGATGAAGTGACAGGTGAACTCGCGCATCGCCATGTGATAGATCACAAGGTCAAGCAGGAGCGCATGGGAGGAGAAGGTTAAAAGATGCTTACTACACCGTAGGTGATGCCGGCGACTATGAAGCCGGCTATGCATACGCCGAGTGTGATAGGCCAGATAGCTTTTTTGAAATCCATTTCAAGTACGGAGGCAACGAGAGCGCCGGTCCAGGCGCCGGTACCGGGAAGCGGTATCGCGACAAGGATCATGAGCCCCAGGCTTCCGTATTTTGTCATTTTTTGTCCTTTGAGATGGCCTTTCTTTTCAAGCTTGGCCGCCCATTCGCCGGGCTTTTTAAAAGTCTTGAGCCACGAGAATATACGGCGCAGGAAGATAAGGATGAACGGGATCGGGATCATGTTCCCGATGATGCTCGCGATGAGAGCGGCCCATACGGGCAGTCCTATCCCTACTCCGAAAGGTATCCCGCTGCGGAGTTCTCCTACAGGGATCATTGACATGAGGACCGTCGCCAGACAGCGTCCCCAGAAAGTTGTTGATAAAGCTGTGATCATGTTTTGATTATAGCACGGCATCGGATAGAGAGGGTAAACAATCGATAACATAAATCTAAAAGCCTTATAAACATACAAGAAAATGAACAAACGTGATATAATTTGATAGTAAAAAAGCAATTATAAAATCTATATTGATTTATATGGAGGTATCAACAATGAAAAAGTATATTGCGGAATGCATCGGGACATTCGTTCTTGTGACATTCGGATGCGGCAGCGCGGTGGCCGCGAACACACTGCTTGGAAATTCCGGGCAGGGCCTTCCGCTCGCGTATTCTACGCTTCTGATAGCGTTCGCGTTCGGTCTTTCGATCGTCGCGATGGCGTATTCTATCGGTAACATTTCGGGCTGCCACGTGAATCCGGCAGTGTCTCTTGGATTCCTGCTTTCCGGCAGGATGTCGAAGAAGGATTTTGGCGGCTATGTGATCGCGCAGTGCATCGGCGGCATAGTCGGCGCGGCGCTTCTCTGCGCGGTGTTTGGCAGTAATGACGCTCTCGGAGCAAACGGTTACGGGACGCAGAGCGCGATGGGGATAAGCGCGGGCATAGCGTTCCTCGTGGAAGTCGTTCTCTCGTTCGTATTTGTTATAGCGGTACTCGGAGTTACTGCAAAACCGCAGATGGCGTCGGTCGCGGGCCTCGTGATAGGTCTCTCGCTGACACTCGTACATATATTCGGTGTGCCTTTCACAGGGACATCGGTAAATCCGGCAAGGAGCCTTGGCCCTGCTCTTCTTTCAGGCGGCATCGCCCTGCAGCAGGTCTGGGTGTTCATCCTCGCTCCGCTCGTCGGAGGCGCGATAGCGGCTTATGTATATAAATACATCGCTAAGGGGACACCGGGAGCGGACCCTATGGAGATCGAAGAAAGCACTGAAAAATAAAAAGGCGCGGGTGATTTGCTGCGACGGCAACACTGAATTTATTTTGACCGTGATCCTGTGACAATTTAATAAAGAAACAATATAGTACCTTGAAATTGATATGTACCCGGGATCCGGACACAAAGATCTATAACTTAGGTACAGCAAATGGATGCTTCCTTGTATTTTGCGGGAAGCATCTATTTTGTTTTGCACGCGCTAAGTAACGAGCAATTTTTGACACGTATTTTGCTGTGAGTAATGGGTCAAATTGCCGTATATATTGACGAAAGCCGCGAAAAGGGGTATTATTACTTTAAATAAAGCAGAAATAACAATATTTTATTCAATTAATACGCACAAAATAGAATGAAAATAATGCTGCTCATTAAAATGCTCTTATGGGTACATTGTTGGCGGGGTGAACACAATGAAACAGAAAAAGAATAATAAACAGGGTTTTACACTTGTAGAAATAATCGTAGTTCTTGTCATACTTGCGATACTGGCCGCGATCCTGATACCGTCGATGGTCGGGTATATAAAGAAGGCAAATGAGAAAAAGAATCTGACCGAGGCAAGGAATGTGGTGCAGGCCTGTCAAACATATGTCGATGAACATATAAAGGACGTATATCAGCATAGAGGCGGGGTGGATTATAAACTGAACAGCAGCGCTAAAGACGGATCGGCAGAAAGAGAAATAATGGATCTTGCTGAGATGCCTGCCAGCTGGACTGGAGAGATCCTTGTATCGACCGCGACGTGCAAAGTATGGTACATGAAAATCGTTACGGATGATAATGTTATAACTTACAATCCGACTGGACTGAGCGGAGTGCCGAAGGGCTGGAACGCAACGTCAAAATGATCACGGATATGGATCTGTACGCACAAACAGAGCATGAATGCTTAGAGGGGTGATAAAGATGAAAAAACTGATGGTGAAAAAGAATAATAAACATGGTTTTACGCTTGTAGAGATAATCGTAGTTCTTGTCATACTTGCGATACTGGCCGCGATCCTGATACCGTCAATGGTCGGTTATATAAAGAAAGCAAATGAGAAAAAGGATCTGACCGAGGCAAGGAATGTCCTGCTTGCGTGCCAGACATATGGTACCGAGCATTATGACGTTATAAAAATAGGGGACAATGCAGTTTCCGGGATCAGTACTTCAGCGAAAGAAGGCACACCGGCAAAAGAAATAGCGGATCTCGCTGAGATGCCTGACGACTGGACTGCGGTAGTCGGTTATTATCCATCTACGAAGCAGGTAGGTATACTGGCAATCACAACATCCGATAAGATAATAAAGTACGCTCCAAAGGACGTAGGGAATGTTAAAGCGGGATGGACAGTGAAGGATAAATAAGGGATCAGCATTTTTGTGCCATATGATCTCTGGAAAGGGAAAATGTCAGCTTTTTTTCAACGTTTTCCAAATTTTGCCATTTATCTCGTGCCATTCCAGTTGCTTTCAGAGTTTGTGTCACAATTTTTGCAACGTTTCTAAGGCTTCGTCATTGAGGACGAGCTGAAACAGGCCTGATATCGACTATATAAGAGAGTCGAACCAGGACGAAGTGCTGTAAACTCGTAAAAAAGTCTGACATTTTTGGCGGATCTATCCCCAATGGCACGGATCCTTCGCGCCGCTTCTTATTTAATGAAATGTATGCCGCCGGAGCAAAGATTTTAGCGACAAAATAGATCAAGACGGCTAAAGCAGATAAGATAGCTAGGACAGCCAGGACAGCGATATCTATCACATCTATCACATCTATCACATCATGCTCTTTACGGCGGCCTTGATATTTGAGGCGCGCAGGCCGTACTTGTCGTAGAGTTCGTCCGGGGAGCCGGATTCGCCGAATGAGTCGTCGACGGCGATCATGCGCATCGGGACCGGGCAGTTTTCGGCAAGGCATTCAGCGACAGCGCTGCCCATACCGCCGGCTTTCTGGTGCTCTTCAGCGGTGACCACGTGGCCGGCCTTTTCGGCTGCGGCGATGACAGTATCTTTGTCGAGAGGTTTGACAGTATGAAGATCGTAGACCGTGACGTGGATATCTTCATCCGCGAGATCCGCGGCCGCCATCTGAGCTTCGTGCACGAGCGGCCCGTTCGCGAAGATCACGCAGTCTGAATCGTATCGCGCGTCAGCAGCGTCATGCCCAGAGACAAGGCGCGCCTTCCCTATTTTGAACGAAGACTTTTCATTTGTTATCACAGGCACAGCTTCGCGGCCGAACCTGATAAAACAAGGGCCTTCCACAGCGGCCGCGGCGAGAGCTGCCCTCTCAGTCTCGAGTGCGTCGCAGGGAACTATGACCGTCATGTTCGGAAGAGTCCTCATGATCGCGACATCTTCCAGAGCCTGATGCGTCGCCCCGTCCCTGCCGACCGAAAGCCCGGCATGGGCGCCCGCGAGCTTGACATTCAGGACGTTGTAACAAACAGTCGTCCTGATCTGATCCCAGGCGCGCCCCGCGAGGAACACACCATACGTGCTGCAGAACGGTATCATACCGGCGAGCGCCATCCCGGACGCTGTCGCCACCATGTCCTGCTCCGAAATACCCATATCTATGAACTTGTCCGGATACTTTTCCTTGATCCAGTCCGTTCTCGTCGACTTCGCGACATCCGCATCGAGCACCATTACTTTATCATTCTCCGCGCAAAGCTTCAGAAGCGCGTTCCCATAACCGTCGCGCATCGGTATCATTTTCAGATCGCTCATTTCTTCGCGCCTCCATTTCCCGTGTATCCATATTTCTCAAAACCGTGGCCACTCTCGATATCCGCGAGCGCGCGTTTCAGCTGCTCTTTGTTCGGCGCGGTCCCGTGCCATGCCGGATCGCCTTCCATGAACGACACACCCTTGCCTTTGACGGTATTCGCTATGAGCACCGACGGTTTGCCGCGTTCCGCCGCGGCCTTTTTGTACGCGGATATTACTGCAGTAATGTCGTGGCCATCCACTTCTATGGCGTTCCATCCGAAGTCGTCGAATTTGCGTACGAGATCACCTTCCGCTTTGATATTTTCAACTGTGTCATCAAGCTGGACATGGTTGTAATCGACCATAGCGCAGACGTTGTCGAGCTTGTGCTGGGCCGCTGTCATGACGGCTTCCCAGACCTCGCCTTCCTGCAGCTCGCCGTCGCCGAGAAGGCAGTAGACTCTGTTCGCCCGCCCCTGCGCTTTGAACGCGAGAGCGAGGCCGTTCGATACCGACAGCCCCTGACCGAGCGAACCCGCGGAGCATTCGAAGCCGGGTATCCTTGCCGCGTGAGGATGGCCCTGCAGCATCGCGCCCAGCTGCCTCAGGTTCCAGAGCTCGTCGACCGGGAAGTATCCGGCGCGGGTGAGCGCGCTGTAGAC
>CALDNM010000195.1 GCA_937915045.1 uncultured Clostridia bacterium | reverse complement strand
GTGGGATATCCCGCCGATCTTCGCTGTGCTCCAGCGCGACGGAGAGATAACTGAAAAGGAAATGTTCTCCACCTTCAATATGGGCATCGGGATGATGATGTTCGTGGCAGAGGCGGACGTGACAGGCGTCATGGCAGCTCTCGAAGCAGCGGGCGAAACTCCGAAGATCATCGGAAAGGCAGTCAGCTCGGACAGCGAAAGGGTGATCATCAATGGGTAAGATGCGCGTAAGCGTCCTCGCTTCAGGCGGCGGCACCGACTTCCAGTCGATCATAGACGCGGTCGAAAGCGGAAGTCTTGAAAACGTCGAGATCATCCAGCTCATAGCGGGCAAAGATGATATAGGCGCGATAGAAAGAGCAAAAAAACACGGCATCAAAGTGAAAGCCATTACTAAGAAAAACTATCCGGACATGAACGAACGCATGGCAAAAGTGGCGTCGGCACTCGATGAAGAGGATACTGACCTCGTCGTGCTTGCCGGCTACCTCAGCATCGTGGCTCCGGAGGTCATAAAAAAATACGAACACCGGATCATCAATATCCACCCGGCGCTCCTGCCGAAACACGGCGGCAAAGACTGTTACGGCATGAATGTCCACAGACAGGTCATCGCCGACGGCGATACGGAAAGCGGCGCGACGGTGCATTACGTGAACGAAGGGATCGATACGGGAGAGATCATCCTGCAGAGCCATGTGCCTGTGGAGCCGGGCGAAACGCCTGAGACTCTCGCGGCGAAGGTGCTCGAGACTGAGCATGTGATCCTGCCGGAAGCTATCGGAATGATAGAGAAAGCGAGGAGGCAGTAATGGGTGGAGTTTTTGGCGCGGTCTCAAAGAAGGACTGCGTGATGGATGTGTTTTTCGGAACGGATTATCATTCGCATCTCGGGACTAAGAACGGCGGGATGTGCATCCTGCAGGAAGACGGGTTCAATCGCTCGATCCACAGCATCGCGAACTCGGCGTTCAGAAGCAAATTCGAGGATGAGCTTTCTGTGATGAAGGGCACGTCGGGGATCGGCGCGCTGTCCGACGGGGATCCGCAGCCTCTGACTGTGAAGAGCAGGCAGGGTGATTACGCGATCGCGACGGTCGGAAGGATAAACAACAAGAAGGCGCTCGTCGATGAGATAATCGAAAAGAACGAGGGCCTGTTCATGTCGATGAGCGGCGATCAGATAAATGATACGGAGCTCGTCGCTTCTCTGATCTCGGAGAAGGAGGATATCGTTGAAGGTATAAAGAACGC
>CALDNM010000194.1 GCA_937915045.1 uncultured Clostridia bacterium | reverse complement strand
GTTTTATAAAGCTGCTCCAGCTGGATCGGTTTTGAAAGATGTTCGTCCATACCGGCTTCGCGGCTGGCCTTCCGATCTTCCTGGAAGGCATTTGCCGTCATAGCTATTATAGGAATGGTCTTCGCGTCATCCCTGTCAAGCGCGCGTATCCTGCGCGCGGCTTCGAGCCCGTCCATGACCGGCATCCGTATATCCATAAGGATCGCGTCATAAGTGTGATCCGGCATCGACAGGAATTTTTCAAATCCCTCACGACCGTCATAGGCGCAGTCTACGATCATTTCCTTTCTTTCGAGAAGCTTCTGAGCGATCATCGCATTCAGCGGATGATCTTCGCATAAAAGTATCCGCTTGCCGGCAAGTATCGTTTCATCGATATGATGATGCTCCGTGCTGCCGCTGCTGTCAGTATCGCCGATACGGTACATATAAGGTATCTCGACTGTGACGGCAGTGCCTTTGCCAAGCTCGCTCTGTACGTTGATAGCGCCTCCCATGGCTTCCACGATCCTTTTCGTGAGCGGGAGACCGAGGCCTGTGCCCTGGACTTTATCAGCGAAACGATTTCGCTCCTGCGCGAAAGGCTCAAATATATGTTCTATGAAATCGTGAGTCATGCCGCAGCCGTCATCGCGTACAATGATGCGATCTAAAGCAACATCGTTCGTAGAAGAGAGATTGGTGATATCGAGTGAAATATGGCCGCCTTCCGGAGTGAATTTCCACGCGTTGTTCAGCAGGTTCATCAGGATCTGTTTTACACGAAGTATATCCACATAGAGCTCATATCCCTGCGGAAGCTGGTCAAGCGCGGGGTAAGTGAAAGAAATATTCTTTTCCTCCATCTGCGGTTCGATCATCTTCACACATGACTGTATAGAGTCGTTTCCTTCTGTCCATTCGCAGTTCAGTTCGAATTTGCTGTTCTCGATACGGTTCATGTCAAGTATGTCGTTGAGAAGCCCAAGAAGGTAGCTGCTTGAGTTATCTATCTGGCGCAGGTAGTCGGTGAGCGACGGATCGTTTTCGGAAGCCGCTGTTTCCGCGAGCTTGGTCATACCTATGATCGCGTTCATCGGCGTCCTTATCTCATGGCTCATATTGGAGAGAAAATCAGTCTTGGCAGTGTTTGCCGTCCTCGCTTCTTCCAAAGCTTTTTCAAGTATATCTTTTTGACGTTTTTCTTCCTGATATGACGCCGTGAAATCCTGGACAGCGCCGAGTATCATGCCGCGATCATTTCCGAGATAGGAGTAAGAGGCATGTTTGCGTAATATCTCATCGTCGACTTTGACAAAAAACTCCGTAGAAAATACATTTGAGTATTCCAGCTGCTTTTGTATGGACGCTATACTGTTTTCACTGATGACACGTTCGACATCATCAACACCGGTGCAATAAACACGAAGAGCCTTTTCGATACCGTCCGGCGGCAGGTCATCTTTTGGAAAGTTCTGATCGGATGACATGATCGGTTTCGAGATACCGCTTTTGACGTTGATGATAAAAATACTGTCATAACTTACGTTCACGAGCGCGTCGATGACGAGCTCAGCCTGCTTCTCAGCACTTATATCACGAAGTATGCAGACTGCCTCGATACTATTCGAAACAGGGTTGTAGATGAGATGATAATAGCTCTCGAACCATCCCGGCACGACTGTGAGGCGGTGGCAGACACTGCCGTTGAGTTTCCCGGCGCGGTATGCTTCCAGCATCGAATCCGCGTCGAACAGACGGTCGAAGTCGCTTTGCTCATCAGCGTCTGAGATCAGCATACTGATCGATCGAAATACAGACTTGGATCGCTGCTGCGATGGAAGGGATCTTGCTTTGCGCCTCGGAGAAAGTGTTATGAGTAAGGTCGATATACGACGTCGCGATAGTATCGCTTGAGACGACGCTGAACAGTTTCCTCTGCTCTTCGTAATGATGTTTGCGTTTCATCTGCTCTTCGATATTCAAGGATGTGCCGACGGCCTTGATAAGATTGCCGTCTTTGTCAAAGACCGGATCATAGATCACGCGTTCCCAGCTGTAGCCGTCCGCTCCGGGAAGGAGGAACTGAACGTCTGCCTGCGATGGAAGACCGCTGTAGACTTCATCGTACATCCGCTTCAGTTCATTTGCGGTCTGAGGACTTGTATAATCGTTTTCAAGCAGTATCTCAGGAATGTTCGGGATGATGTGATCGAAGCCGTGTATCTTTTGAGAGAGGGACGTCTGGATGATCGTTCTGCTCGGTATATCAAGTTCCCACGCGCTCACATTCGCGTTTGTCATGGCCGCGTCAAGAAGCGCGCGGCTGCTTTCGAGCTGCTCCTGCTGCAGGCACTGAGTCGTTTCGTCAGTCAGATAAAGAACATACGCGGGTATATCGTTCCACAGGATCGAGCGGGCGTGGACAAATAGATATTTCCCGTCACTGCGCTTTACGTGAAATTCATAAAATGTTTTTTCCGGCAGCGCTTCTACTTCTTCCTGACTAAGAAGATATTGGTCTTTGGTAATAAGCGAGAAAAGAGATTTTGTAATGTGATAAGACATATGTTACAGAAATAAACAAAAAATGAGAGGAACTC
>CALDNM010000193.1 GCA_937915045.1 uncultured Clostridia bacterium | reverse complement strand
TATGAAAGTATCTAGAATAGTAATACTTTTATCACACTTTGGTAAGAAAATTATGAAAGCCGCGGGTCAAAATACCTGCGGCTTTCGTACTATTCTTCTGTTTTGTTACAATATGCTTTTCAAAAGTGAAGTGTCCACGCTCGATCCGGATATGATCGACGCGGTCTTATGATGTGAAAACCTTTCACTGTTTTCCATGACTGCGGCAATAGTGACTGCTGAACTTCCTTCGATTATCATATGGTGTTTATCCGCCATCCATTTCATTGCGCTCCTCACAGTGCCCTCATCGACAAGGATGATCTCATCTATGCACTTGAAGGACTCAGTAATGTTCGGTTCCTCTATCTTCCCGGCAAGGCCGTCTGCTATAGATGGTTTGAACTCGACATCGTTGTTGAGCTTCTTGTCCCTGAACGAATAGAACCACGGCGGTGAGTTTTTCGTCTGTACGCCGATCACTCTTATATCTTCGTTTATTCCTTTAGCAGCGATCCCCTGACCTATCATCAGGCCGCCTCCGCCGGCAGGAACGATAAATGTGTCTATATCCGGTTCTTCAAGCAATACTTCAAGCGCGGCAGTTCCCTGCCCGGCGATCGTCATTGGATCGAGATACGCGTGGATGAATGTCATCCCTCTTTCATCAGCTACCTTATATGCGTAGTCCTGTGCTTCTTCATATACGTCGCCGAAAACAACAGCTTCACTGCCGAAACGCGCGACCCCATCTATCTTGGCCTGAGGAGTACCCTTCGGTACGACTATCACCGCCGGAAGAGACAATAGTTTCGCCATATACGCCACAGCCTGAGCATGGTTCCCCGCCGACGCGCACACGAGGCCGCGCTGCCGTTCTTCCTCGGAAAGCGACATTACTTTATTTGCCGCCCCGCGCAGTTTGAACGAACCCGTTCTCTGCAGATTCTCGAGTTTCAGCCAATGCTCTCCTCCGTACTCATGTGAAAGAGAAGGCGAGTACTCAAGAGGCGTCCTGCGGACAATATTCTCTATCCTGTTTTTTGCTTTTATTATATCTGTCAATGCCAGATCGTATGCGTATTTTCTTCCCATTTGTAAATTCTCGTTTTTCATTTGCTTCTCCCTCCTGTAAGCGCAATATATACACATAGTAATGAGTGTGTCTTTGCCATAGTCTTCTTGAAGTTTAGTATACGTGTATATACATTCGTTGTCAATATATGTGCAGTCGCTCTTTTGCCATATACTAAAGTATCACAGACATTATTCGCTGCATACTCTTTACAAATATTTTATTGCAATCAGATATATGTATTCACGTATTTTTTAATAATTATGGATAAAAAGAGGACCGAGACATTGAAATATCTCAGTCCTCGCTTTCTATTTACAGTCTTTCCTATGTCTGTCCACTACCGCCAAGAACCTCTTCACCAGCAGTATCCCCTGCGTTATCACATCCTCCATCTTACTTATCAGATAGACCCACGACCTGAGCTCCTTGATATCAGGTCCGCTCTTCTTCTCAGTCATACCGCCTCACACCCTCATCTTTCTCATAAGCTCGATACAGCCTCGGCACACCTTCTTCCCTCGGTAGTCCATAAGCTCGTCCGCGCCGCCGCAGAGCTCACAAACAGGCACATAATAACGATCGTACCTCTCCAGCACGATCCTCTCGCCCTCCGCCGAGATCGCGACCGCTGCCCGGTTTTCGATCCCGAGCATACTCCTCAGCTCCTTCGGCAGAACGACCCTGCCGAGCTGATCCACGCGCCTCACTATACCGGTAGTTTCCATAGCTTCATCCTTTCAGTCAAAAAGTGATATCTTAAGATACGTCAGAGCGAGCTGCTTCAAAAAAGTTTGCAATAATAGTAATGCCGCCTGCTGTTACAGTTTTATTGTCCTCACTGTCTTAGCCTGCCCCTTCTTCTTAAATATCTTCTTATACGCCTTCAGTTTGCTCTTAGGCACGCGGATCACCGCCTTTTTGTGTATGCCCTTCAGCGAGCTCTTGCCGACCTTCTTGATCGTCCTGCTCTTGATCTTGATCGACTTAAGCTTCCTGTTGTTCTTGAAAGCGTTCTTTGAAATGGATGTCACCTTGTACGTCCGTCCTTTGTATTTGATAGTCTTCGGTACAGTAATGGTCTTGTACGTCTTCTTCACGGTGCCTGTTACCGTCGCTGTCGCGGCAGCTGATGCCGCCTTGCCTTTGACCGGTTTAGGCACTCTGTATCTCAGCCGGCCGTACTTGAACCTGTAGTACCCCCCCCCCGGAGAATTTTGGTTATCCTGACTTATATTTCCAGAGTCGGTACTCCCAGGATCATTGACGCCGGCTCCGCCGTTTCCTTGATCGGTATTGCCGGTGCCGCCACTTCCTGATCCGGTGTTTCCTGGATCACCTGGATCAGGAATTACACCTGTATCTCCTCCAGGAGCCCCCGTCGTCTCTCCTTTTTTAAGTTCACCTGTGATATTGATGACCGGACGACTTGAAACATCGGCCGGATATATGATCGCGTCAGCCGGGACCTGCCCGTCTCCTCCGCTAAGAACTATGCCATCATCGACCGTGATCGCACCGTGCTCGCTCGCTCCTGAAGCATCGACCACAGGCGAGCCCACGCCCGCAACGCTTCCGCCCTTGAACGTCATCGGAACGTCGCCTCCGCGGCTGCTGAGGCACAGATCGCCGCTTCCTCGTACTACGAATACGCTCTTTCCCGGAGCCGCTGTGATCTTAACGTTCTTTGCTTCGATCCCTGTGACTACCAGTTTTTCACCGCTGTCGATAACGATATCTCCGCTCAGCGTCACATCATCCTTCACCTCAACGCACGTGACCTCTCCGATCACACTCACTTCTCCGAGCTGTGAAAGATCGCCTGTCAGTGCTCTCACCTCGCACGGCCCGAATGCGCCAACGCTGCTCATCACCGAAGTCACGAGAAACGCTGCCGTGATCACGACCGCTGCTGCCCTTCTAAAAACCCTATTTCTAATGTTCATTTCCTCTCCTCTCTCATTCTCTGCTCTGACAACTATCGCCAATGCATAAAAAAATGCGAAACACTTTCGAATGGAAATGCTTCGTGTGGCGATTGTCATCATTAGGGTAACATGTAAATATTTGGGTGTCAACCAGGTAAAAGGAAAGCCGGCCGAAAAACGGCCAGCTCTCCGAACCTCTTCATTTTTCCCATATTTTGTTCCTCCAGTATAAGGCCAATTATCCAATCGTGTTCCCGTACCTAGCCTGATTGATTCCGATCATGCTAATAGTTTTTAACTTTCCCCTAACATTCTGCTAAACTCTTGATATACTTCTTCGTAAATATCTTCTTCGCTCATTGCATCAAGAAGCCTAAGTCTTTTCTTTTACGCTCGCTTTTGAATAGAATGCTCTCCATTTTTGATCGCATAACTATTCTAAAGCAATTGGAATGATTTTACAATGTGAGAACGGCAATAAGTCATTTATTCTGCATGTAGATAATACATCCTCATTATTATAGCCTCCTAGGGTGGATAGTGGACCCTAAAAACGCCGCATTCACGCAAAAATCCGTGAATAATAAAATGACCGGATCCCCGGCCATTACTGCATCGCGTACATTCGCGATCTAAAACGGATTATCTTTCAGAACTTGCATGGTGCATTCGAATTCCATCTGCTCCATCATCTCATACTGCTTCGAGCCGTCCAGCTTGCCGAGCGCGTCGTAGAATACCTGCGCTGCTTCTCCCTCCTCGGGATTGTCATATCCATAGCAGACGTTGCGCGCTATGTTGCTCCGCTGGACCACATCCAGTGCGTCATATGCTTCCTTGCATGTCATAGTTCTCACCTCCTCAGCCGATCCATGTATGCAGCTTGTACTTGATCTTGTTGTCATCGCAGTACTCTCCGAAGCTCATCTTGTCCAGGTTCTCCCCGAACACTTTTTTGATGTACTCTTCGGCCTCGTCTTTTTCCGGACATCCGATCTTCTTGAGGAGCTGCGCGAAGTTTTTCGCGTTGAACTCATACGTCGCTTCGTAATCGCATCCCCCAAAGACCTCGACGTCGTAGTCATTGTACCCGATATCTGCCGAGCCATCTTCGTTCATTGTAAAGAACATTTTCCCCTTTGTCATACCTTTCACCCCCCTTCTAACATTATTGTGCGCTTTTGAGAGAAGAAGTGAAGCCGAAAAGTGACGCGTACCCAAAAGAATTTCGCTCGTGCAAAAATGACCGGGAAACCCCGGCCATTCTTGCCTTGTTTATCTGTATTACTGCTATTTATTCACTCGATCTTCGATCGATCAGGCAGTCTTGTTGACGTTCCAGATATTCTCTTTATCGTCGATACCCAGGATCGCTGGATCGAATACCGGATCTATTCCAAGTTTTTTCTGCTTTTCATAGTCCTTGAGGATTATCACGGCCTGTTTCGAGAGAATAAGGATCGCGATGATGTTGAGCCAGAACATGAGTCCCACTCCGAGATCTCCGCAAGTCCAGATCATTTCTCCTGTATTTACAACTCCGTAATATGTAGCCGCAAGGAATACTACCCTTGTGAAGTTCTTTGCTGCTTTGCTTCCCGGCATTATGTATGACATATTGCTTTCTGCCATATAATAGAATGCCATCAGTGATGTGAATGCAAACAGCAATACCGATATCGCGACAAACGCGTTTCCTATGCCGCCCGGAAGGCTCTGGTTTATAGCCTCCTGAGTATAAAGGATACCATATTCGACTCCAGGCAGATTATTTACAATGAAGTTTCCGCTTGCGTCCATGACATTATAAGCTCCTGTGAGCAGGATCATGAATGCTGTTGCGCTTCCTATGACTATCGTTGTGATGAATATGCTGAGGGACTGGATGAGACCCTGTTTAGCGGGATGTGTCCCTTCAGCAGCCGCAGCTACAAGTGCGCCTGTACCGTCGCCGGCTTCGTTGGAGAATATGCCTCTCTTGACGCCCCAGAGTATTGATGCTCCGATCATCCCTGAGAACATTTTCTCTGCGCCGAACGCTGACTTGAAAATGAGCACGATGACTGCAGGCAGTGAACGAATATTTACAACTATTATTATAAGTGCCATAAGTACAAACAGTACCGACATGAACGGCGCTATGATCTGCGCTGTCTTTCCTATCCTCTTCACTCCGCCGAATATGATAAGGGCGAGCAGTACACATACGATTGCTCCCATGATATATACGTTTATTCCGAAAGCGCTTTTCATGGATGATACGATCGAATATGTCTGAGCTCCCGGGCACAGGATGCCGAGCGCAAGGAACGCCGCAACTGCGTACAGCACTCCATACCATTTCTTGCCGAGTGCTCTTTCGATGTAATACTGAGGTCCTCCGACGTATTCGCCGTTGATCTTTGTTTTATATGCCTGTCCTAAAGCAGACTCGACAAAAGCTGTTGCCATGCCTACAAGTGCTATGACCCACATCCAGAACACTGCACCAGGACCGCCGAGGCATATTGCCGTCGCGACACCTGCTATGCTTCCTACTCCAACTCGTCCGCCTACAGTAGTCGCAAAAGCCTGGAAAGGTGTGACTCCATTATCCGATTTTTCTTTTCCTGTCAGCAGTTTCCACATTTCACCGAAATGTCTTATCTGCGGAAATCCGAGACGAATGGTAAAAAACAGTCCGGCTCCGACGCACAGGATGATCATCGGAGTGCTCCAAACGATATTGTTTATCGCTGTTATTATTCCGTTAAAACTCATATAATATTCCCCTTCTAATTTATATGGCCAAGCAGCCACGTTACAACTTTTCCTATCATAGTAAGTCTAAGATCTGAGAAGCAATGATCTGTTTCCATCGTTTCATAGTCCATCATATTTCGATTATATTCATTGACTGAACGTACTATTGGTACACAATGTGTTTCTATCAAAGCACAGTCATCAAGCTCTCCGCCTATGATATATACAGGTTTCTTTGATAACTCTTCCGCTTTTCTGATGATTTGATAATCTGCTCCGTACTGCTTCAGTTCATTTTTCAACTTTTCAGGATCTGTTCCGAAAAGCCAGGGAGTTCCTTCATCAAGAAGATCATACAGATTCTTTTTGACTGCCTCATCAACTTTGGACTGCACCCAGGCATGTCCGAAGTCATAAGGTGTCAGCGCAACTCCGCCTTTGAAGTTTTTTCTGACTGCGAGCGTATTCAACGTCGCAAAGCCTCCCATGCTGTGTCCTGCTATGAACAGATTGTTTTGATCGATGCGATACTGTTTCTGATTGTCTTCATTTTCAAGAAAGTCGCATACTGTGCATGCGTCTTCGAGGACATTCTTAAAAGAAAAGTCTCCGTCACTTCCCCAGCTGCCGCTGTAATGCATCGTCATCACATTGAATCCCGCTCTCCGTATGCCCTGCGCAAGATCCATGTTTTGCTCTGTTCCCGGAAAACCGTGAAGTAAAAGAACTGTAGGATGCAATCCTTCTCCGCCTGCAGTATACAACAAACAGAACAGTTTTCCTCTTTTCCCTTTGATCTGGATCGCCTCAGCCCCTGGTCGGAACTGGCTGTCTCCGTAAGGTTTATCTTCGTCTTTGTAATTCATTCACATGCCTCCTCTTTCGCTATCCGTTTGTCCCCTATTATTTTAATATTATATATTTTCAATGTCATTTTCGATATTACGTATCATGGCACTTTCTTTACCGATACTTGCATTCTTTGGCTCATTCAAACTCTCACACACGCAAAAATGGCCGGAAAGCCCCGGCCATTACTGCACGCAAAGGAAAACGAGACACACCGAAAGATCGACATGTCTCGCAAACCAAAATGTTTTACTTATTTTTATTTATGGAGGACTTATTTAAAGTGAGTTTACAAACTCCTGCATCCTGTTTAATCCTTCTTTGATATTGTCTTCCGATGTCGCGTACGACAGTCTGATATATCCTTCGCCGTTCGATCCGAATCCGGAGCCCGGTACTGTGACGACATGCTTCTCCTGAAGAAGTCTGTTGCAGAACTCGTCTGATGAGAGACCTGTGCCTTTGATGTTCGCGAAGATATAGAATGCGCCCTTCGGTTCTTTGCATGTGATCTTGCCATCCATCATGGTGTTGAGTCCGTTCATCAGGATATCTCTCCTGTTCTTGTATTTCTTTATCATCTCATCTACAGGTGACTGATCGCCTGTGAGCGCGTCGATCGCTGCCTTCTGTACCGGCTCGAAGACGCTTGATATAGCGTTTTCCTGGAGCTTAGTCATCATCTCGATTATCTTCTGATCCGCGACAGCATAGCCTATTCTCCAGCCTGTCATCGCGTATGTTTTTGAGCAGCCATCGATTATGATAGTTCTTTCCTTCATTCCCGGGAATTCCGCGATAGAAGTATAGTGCTCGCCCGTGTATAAAAGTCTTCTGTAGATCTCATCTGTGATGATGTACAGGTCGTTGTCGATAGCGATCTGCGCGATCTGCTCAAGGTTCTCTTTCGTCGCTACTCCGCCTGTTGGATTTGACGGGAAGTTGAGCAGTATAGCTTTTGTATGCTCGTTTAAAGCCTTTTTTATATCCTCAGGATCGAACATGAATCCATTTTCCTCGTATACATCTACCAGGTGCGCATGTGCGAATTCATCGACCATGCCACAATAATTCGCCCAGTAAGGATTGGACACGATGACTTCATCATCCGGATCCAAAAGCGTCACCATCGTCAAATTGAGCGCTTCCATTGCTCCAACAGTGATTATCACGTTCTCCATGTCATAATGCATTCCTCTTGGCTCATATGTCTTTGCTACTACTGTCCTTAATTCAGGAATGCCGGCGTTAGGCGTATAGAATGTTTCTCCATCCTGAAGAGCTTTGACCCCTGCGTCGATTATTCTTTTTGGCGTCACGAAATCCGGTTCTCCAAAGGCAAAACTCACCAGATTATCCATTCCATATGATTTCCCAACCATTTCTCTTATTGCTGATCCCTCGACTTGAGAACAACGTTTCGCTAAATTTGGCATAATGATTCTCCTTCTTTACTGCTTATAAACGGAAGGCATTTGTTCGGTAATGCCCTCCGCTTATTGATGTTAACTATGTTATATTTTTTGATTAGATATTTTTATGTGCTTCATCATACAGTCTTGTCGCGTCTCCCTCTTTACGAAGGCCGAGTCTTACAACTGCTTCTTCTGATGTAGCGTCCCAGTCGCCGGTCTTGATCTTCTGCACAAAGTCCTTGCATAATATCGTGATCTGCTTCCTGAGCATGAAGAGTACGAACAAGTTCAGTACTACGCATACTCCATAGAAGAAGTCAAATGTTGTCCAAAGAGTCTGCAGAGCACCTATAGCTCCTACGAATCCGAAGACACATCCGATAATCGCGTAGATCGTTGTTCCAACTTTCTTTACTCCGAGTGACTGCAGGCATACCTGTCCATAGTAAACATTGACTACCGCTGTTGTGAAAGCGAAGAATGCAATGATCACAGTGACAAATAATGTTCCGGCAACCGCGTTTCCGCCAAAGCCCTTTATGAATGCTGATGTTGTGAGAGCAGCTCCTGTCAGCCCGTTGTTCCAAACGCCTGAGCATAAAACTACTAAAGCTGTCATTGTGCATACGACGATCGTATCAAAGAATACTTCGAAGATGCCCCAGAGGCCCTGTCTGCATGGGTGGTTTACGCTTGCTGATGAATGAGCGAGAGGTGCTGTACCTGTACCTGCTTCATTGGAGTAGATACCTCTTGCAAGTCCCCACCTGATAGCGAGCGCGATCGTCGATCCAAGGAATCCGCCTCCAGCGGCTGTCCCTTTGAATGCTCCTGAGAAGATCAGGCTGAATGCGCTTCCGATGTTTGATCCAAACTTTACGATGACAAAAATACTTACTATGATATACGCTACAGCCATGAACGGAACAACGATTTCAGCGAAACCTGATACGCTCTTCAGTCCTCCGAGGAGCACGACGCCCATCAGAACTGCCGCGATGATACCAAATACATATGGATTGACAGTGAAGCTTGTTTTCAGAGCTTCCATTGTCGAGTTTACCTGGATAGACGGTGCGAAGCACATGCCTACAGCAAGTACGATCGCCCATACAGCTCCGATCCACTTCCACTTGTCGCCAAGTCCATTCTTGACATACCAGTAAAATCCGCCGTGCCATACGCCTGTCTCAGGATCGAGTTCACGATACGCGAGGCCCAGGCTGACTTCTGAGAACTTTACGATGAGGCCCAGCAGTGCTATGAACCACATCCAGAATACTGCTCCCGGTCCGCCTGTCGCGATAGCGACTGAAACGCCGGCGATATTTCCTACGCCGAGTGTCGACGCAAGCGCTGTACAAGCAGCACGGAATGGTTTGATATTACCTTCTCCTTCGCCTTTATCGAATATCTTCCCGAATGTATTCTTCATCACATATACAAAATGTGTGAACTGGAAAAAGCCCAGTTTAAATGATAAGAATACCGCTACGATAGAGGTCATAATCAGCAGTGGCCAACCCCAGACCCAATTGGCAAACGCCATCATGATATTAACAATGATCATATAATTCCTCCTGACTCTAATAAATGAATCATCAAACTTTATTTTTTCTTTCCCGGGCCGAACCACCCGAAAAAGTTATTAAATATTAGACCCTAAATGTTTCAATATGATATAAAGCCATTTTCTTTATAGCGTTATATTTTGCTTTTTCAGTCTCCACGGGAGCTATCTTGTCCCCGTTCTCCTTGGTGTAATCATCGAGTCCTTCGTAATACGCATACTTGAGCGCTGTTGAAATGTTTATTTTAGATGCCCCTAATTGAACAAGTTCTTTGAATGTGCTTTCATCGAGGCCGGTGCCTCCATGGACTACAAACGGCTGCTTTATTTTTTCCGAAACTTCTTTAACAAGATCGAAATCGATTTTCGGCTCCCCTGAATACAGCCCATGCGCTGTGCCGATAGCCGGCGCGAATATGTCTACGCCTGTCGCTTCTACAAAATCAATGCATTCATCGATCGAAGGCAGCTTTGCCTTGTCCACCTGTATCTCTTCTTCGACACCTACGATCGTCCCAAGTTCGCCTTCGACCGTCAGGCCTTTTTTATGCGCGTAATCGACGATCTCGCGCGTCTTCGCGACATTCTCCTCGTACGGGAATTTCGAGCCGTCAAACATGATCGAGTCCCATCCGCTGTCCACGCATTCCTTTGCCAGATCCATCTCTGTGCAATGGTCCAGGTGAAGGAATACAGGTACTTTGGCCGAGTTCTTGAGCTCCGCTACCATACCGGCAAGATGCTTGGCGCCGTACCACTTCACTGTCCCTGTCGATGTCTGCATTATTATCGGCGTCTTCTCGTCTTCGCCCGCGCTTATGACAGCAGCGGCTGAAGTGTAGTCGACGATATTGAACGCCGGCACAGCGAAATGATCTTTCTTTGCTTCAATAAGTACCGTCTGTAAGTTTTTCTCCATAATTTGCCCCCCTATTTTTCTCCATTCGCGGCATTCATGAATCTTCTCTGATAGCTGATGACCTGGTTTGTCGATGTGAATCTCGCGATATAGTTTGGTTCTGCCGTGACAACGACTTTTTTATTCATCTCTTCGAATTCAGGTTCTGTAAGGAGTTTATCTATATCCGGATAATTCTCCTCTCCCTCCATCGAGCACACGATGAGTCTTGTATCTTTCATGTTGCAGTTCTTCAGAAGCCTCAGGTTATGTCTCATACCGTCGAGTCCGTCTCTGCCCTGCTCGTCGTTGAAATGGCGATATTTGATCAGGTCACGTGAGAACTTTTCTACTGACAGCAGTGATATATCATTATCCGAAGGCGCGTAATAATCGTTATCGATAAGATATCCTCTGAGTTCCTCGAGATATTTATCGTCCTTCGCCACATCATACAGAGCGAGGTAATTATTGATCGCTGTCGACTGTTTTAGTCTGTGGCGCAGGAATGTATTGATGAAATACGGTCTTGCCTGAAGCGCGAAACGCGTCTGATAAGGCTCGAACATCAATGTGAAGTTTACCCTGTATCCCGCCTCATGAAGTTTGAGAGCAAGGTTGTGTCCGCGCAGCGCGTCCTCTGTCGCGACATCAGTAAATCTCGTATCAAGCTGCTTCTTTCCCTGAAGGAGCTGGCCAACATTGTCCCTGTTTACCGGACCGGTGTGCGGTACTTTGATAACGATCCTGTACTTTGAAAAGATATCTCTGAACTTTGCGCACTCCTCCAGGATCTTGTCGAAGTCAGGCTCAAATGGATCGTTGAGTTCTACGCTCACATCCACGCCCGGCGGAAGTATCCTCGCGAGCTCAGTCATGACTTCATCTCTTGTATTGAATTTATGTCCTATATTCGCATCCGGATTATTTATGAACAGGTCATATATGATCCCGGGATTGCATGTCAGATTCGATATCAGGCTGCTGATCGGCGCGACTTCATACACGTTCGCAGTATCTGCCGAGAACAGCACATTCTGCGGTCTCAGTTCGCCGTTCTTGTCATATGAAATATTCCTCTCCAGGTCGACGCGTACGACTCCGTCTTTTTCAAACGACATAGTACGCTCGAATCCTGCCGGTGTCTCTCCTTCAGGGACATCGAAAGTCGCGATGACATCCTTGAAGCGATCTGTGACCCCTACATATTTAACAGCATCCTTTATCTGCATATATTCATTCAGCTCTACCGGCATATCAAGGATCCTGTCTACATATTTTTCTTCCCCTTTGACTGCCGGGACACCAAATGATCTTACAAAACAATTCATGTTTTTCCCTCCTGCGTTTTATTGCCTTACAAATTCCATAGCTTTCTTTTCGATCCCTTTTTCATCGAGTTCATACAGCTCGAGTAGGTCCTCATACGTCCCTGTTGTCGCGTACTCTTTCGGAACGCCATGCCTCCTGACGATGACATCTCTCATTTCGCTCACAGTCTCAGTCACGATAGTACCAAGTCCGCCGTCACGGTAATGCTCTTCGACAACGAGTATCTTTTTGGTTTTCTCAGCCGATTCTTTTACAAGCTTTTCGTCGATCGGCCACACTGTCGGCATACCTATATGTCTCGCGCTAATACCATTACGCGAAAGGTTTTCAACAGCTTTTATCGCTGCCGGTGTCGTCGATCCCGTTGAAATGATAGTGATGTCATCGCCTTCTGAAAGGATCGTCCCTTTGCCTATCTCAAACGGTTTATCTTCAAATAACGTTTCTATCTTTGGATTTCCTACCCTCATATATACAGGGCCGTCTATATCCATCATGGCTTTCGCGGCGCCTCTTATTTCGGATGGATCCTGCGGCGCGAGTATCGTCACTCCCGGGATCATTCGAATTATCGCGAAATCTTCCAGCGAGTGATGAGTTGCTCCGAGGTCCGAATATGTGAATCCGCAGTTTCTGCCTACGATCTTCACATTTTGATTCATATAGCCCAGATCATTCCTGAACATCTCGTAATTTCTGCATGTGACGAATGGCGCTATCGCGCAGAAGACAGCTATCTTTCCTGTAGCCGCGAGTCCCGCCGCGACTCCGGTCACGCCCTGTTCCTCGATACCGCACTCATAATATCTATCGGGATGATTCTTCATAAAATCACCAAAGCCCGAACTCTTTCCGCTGTCCGCGGAAAGTATAACGATGCGATCATCTTTCTCCGCGAGTTCTGTCACTGCCCTTCCAAATTCTTTTCTTGGATCGACCATATCTCCTATCATTCCGTGATCTCCTTCCTAAGCTGCTCTATTCTTTCATCGATATCGCGGTCCGCGATCTCAAGGTTCTCCGGCAGCGGATTCCAGTAATGGTAAGCGACATTGTCTTCGCCTTCCTTAAGTCCTTTTGCTTTCGTCGTATGAGCGATGATTGCCGTCGGCCTGCCTTTTTCAAGCGGAAGCTGATCAAGTGTCTCCACGATCTCGCTCATATTGTTCCCGTCGATATTTTTTGTTGCCCATCCATAGGCTTTGAAATGACCATCTATCGGTGTCATGTCCATAACTTCATTGACTCTCCCGCTGATCTGCAGGTCGTTATTATCGACAAAGACCACGAGATTATCGAGTTTGAACTTTGCGGCTATCCCTGCTACTTCCCAGTTGGAGCCCTCCGGAAGTTCGCCGTCTCCCATGACGACATATACTTTGTTGTCCTTTTTATCCTGTTTGAAACTCATAGCCATGCCGCTCGCTATCGAAAGGCCGTGGCCGAGAGCTCCTGTATTTGCTTCGATCCCCGGCAGCTTATGCATGTTTGGATGCCCCGGGAGTTTTGTGTGAAGTTTCCCATATGTGTCCAGAATGTCTTTGCTGAAGTATCCTTTCTCAGCCAGCACAGCGTACTGAGCCATGCATTTATGTCCCGCCGAAAGCATAAATATGTCTCGGTCATCCTTTGACGGATCTTTCGGGTCGATGTTCATCTTGTAGTAATAAAGAGCTGTGATCATATCGATGCATGAGAACGCTCCGCCTATATGGCCGTGATTGCTTGCCTTCAGCATGCGGATCACGTTTTTTCTGCTCTTTTCACTTTCTATTTTCAGTTCTGTGATCCGTGATTCACTCAGCATGATCTGCCTCTCTTTCATAGTCTTTTATTCTCTGTACCTTTTTCATCGATCTCGAATTCGGATCAAATTCCAGTCCGAGATATTCCTTCAGTAAACACTTCGCCACTTCCAGGCCCATCACCTGAGCTCCGAACGCGATGACATTCGCGTCATTGCTGAGCTGTGCTCTCTGCGCCTGATAAATATTTGTGACCAGAGCGCAATAAGCGCCTTTGACTTTATTCGCCGCTATGCTCACTCCGATACCGGTGCCGCATATGAGGACGCCTCTGTCCGCTTCCTTCTTCGCTACTGACTCCGCGACTTCGATCGCCGTGTTCGCATATATAGGATCGTCGCTTCCATGATCCACAACGCTGTGGCCGAGTTCTTCTATGAATGGAATGAGCTCGTTTTTAAAATCTGTCGCGTTAGGATCGCAGCCGATTGCTATTTTCATCTTTTCACCTTCTTATTGAATACTTGTTTGTACATGCAGTTGCAGGTTCATATTCGTACAGTTGTAGTTCTGTAGTGTTATGTACGTGCTTGTACGTACATTTACGATTATAGCTATACTATTCTGCGTTGTCAATAAATTTACAGAATATTTGCTGTTTCCATTATGGAAACCAGTTCTTTCGTTTTTGCTTCATAGATTTTTGAGAATGGCGCTGCGCATCTGTCCTCCTCGATCACGCCCATTATCTTGAGCGCTCTCTTGAGTGTCGGCATGAACGGTGTATTGATGCTGTAGATCTTTGAAATGTAACTTATGTATTTCTCACCTTCCGCTATCTTCTCAAAGTCGTTATCATTGAACGCCTTGACCCACTTCGCGAAAAACTCAGGCACTAAATTAGACATCCCTCCGATAACGCCGGCTCCTCCAGCTGCAACATTGACCGGCAGCTGTGTTTCATATCCGTTGAACACTTCGAAATCAGGATACTTGTCACAAACAGTATTGATAAGGTCACACGTATGCGCGACCGACGAGATCGTATCTTTATAACCCATCACGTTCTTCCTGCCCTCATGTACCTTAAGAACTATGCTCGGTGTGATATCATATCCCACGCACTCAGGAATATCATAGAAATACATGTCCGCGTCAGAGCAATCCGCGACCGCGCCGTAGTACGACACGAGATCCTCTTCATTCGCCGGGAAGTAATACGTCGATACGACGAGCACTTTCTTTATACCGATCGATGCCGCGTACTTCGTAAGTTCTATAGTTTCGCGGAAGCTCATCCCGCCTGTGCCCGCCATCAGTTCGACTCTGTCGCCGACAGCCTCCTGCGCCGCTTTCAGCAATGCCTTCTTTTCTTCCAGAGTCACGCCGAAGAATTCGCCGCAGCTTCCGAACATCAGAATACCGTCGACACCGCCGTCCGCAAGTCTCTTGTATGTCTTAACTGTAGTATCCACATCCAGAGCCCCATCAGCTTTAAATATGCTGAGAGCCGGTGTTATGATCTTGGTTTTCATATTTTCTCCCCCTTTTACAGGCTGCACATATATGTGAGTGTCCTCACAAGCTGTGAAGCGTACGACATCTCATTGTCATACCAGGCAACTACTCTGACCTCGTAAATATGTGTTCCGCATTTCTGCACAAGAGTCTGTGTCGCGTCGAAAAGCGAGCCGAAGCTCATGCCGATGACATCGCTTGATACTATCTCTTCTTCAGTGTAACCGTACGACTCCGTCGCGGAATCTTTCATCTTTTTATTTATTCCCTCTACCGATACGCTGTCTGTCATATCTTTAAGAGTCGCGTCGAGGATCGTGATGGAACCCGAAGGCACCGGCACCCTCTGCGCCGACCCTATAAGTCTCCCATCCAGTTCCGGTATGACCAGACCGATAGCTTTTGCCGCTCCTGAACTCGTAGGCACGATATTGACCGCTCCCGCTCTTGCTCTTCTGAGATCTCCTTTTTTATGCGGACCGTCAAGTATCATCTGATCTCCCGTATAAGCGTGGATCGTCGTCATGAATCCCGTTCTGAGCTCGCGGTATTCATTCAGCGCTTTCGCCATTGGAGCCAGGCAGTTCGTCGTGCACGAAGCTCCCGATACTACAGTGTCTTCTTTTGTAAGGCTCAGATGATTCGTTCCGTATACGATAGTCGGAAGATCATTTCCCGCCGGCGCCGATATCAGGACTCTCTTCGCCCCAGCGTCGATATGTGCCTGAGACTTTTCCTTCGACGTGTAGAATCCCGTACATTCCAGGACCACATCGATGTCCAGATCTTTCCACGGCAGATCCTTCGCGTTTGCTTCGCTGTAGATCCTAATCATTTCTCCGTCAACGATTATATGATCATCGTCGTAATCAACGTCGTGCATGAACCTTCCCTGCACACTGTCATGCGCCAGCAGAAATGCCAGCATCTTCGGATCAGCCAGATCGTTTATCGCGGCTATCTTATATTCATTTCCTTCAAATATCTGCCTGAAGGCAAGACGCCCAATTCTTCCAAATCCATTGATCGCAATATTTATCATTTATTATCTCCTTTAACTAGTCCGGCAAGACGCGGATATCTCCGGAATTCTTTCATCGTAAGTCCGCACTCGCCTATATCTCTCATATTTTCTACGCCCTTTTTCGCGTCATCATGGTAATCTGATCCGCCGGAAATGATCACGCCCGGTCTGTCGAAATGCTCTGTCACGAAATCGAATATCTCATCTTTACTCAGGTCACCGTCATAACTGGTCTTATCGTAGGTGTATCTTCCCTCGACTCCCGCTAGCCCATGATCAAACAGATACTCCAGGAACTCCAGTCTGGTCATGCGTTTTCCGCATATTGTCATCGTATCGTTCATAAGGAACGGATGCGCGCAGATAGCTATGCCGCCTGTTCTGTTGATATTAGTAATGGCACTTACCGCCGAAGGTTTTTCTCTCGCGATGTTGTATTTAGG
>CALDNM010000192.1 GCA_937915045.1 uncultured Clostridia bacterium | reverse complement strand
TCGATATACGCGCGGATCCCATCTGTCACTGTGCTGCTCGCGATCTCTCCGGCATTGCTGCCGCCGACACCATCCGCTACCGCGAAGACATTCTGCTCCGAAAAAGCCATGAAAGAATCTTCATTGTTTTCGCGACGCTTACCTTTGTCGGTCCTGCATCCTGTTTCTATCATTGTGTTCTTTCTACTCGTCGTCCTTGTTCCAGTCATCGATGAGATTTTTCGTTCTTCTAAGCTTGCATATGAAGAATCCGTCTGTGCCGTTCACATTTGGCAGCAGCTGCATCGTCTCTTCTGATTTGAAAGTTTTATTCTTTCTGAGGAAGTCGCTTACAACTCTCTCGTTCTCATACTGATTGATGGTGCATGTGCTGTACATGAGCAGCCCGCCCGGTTTTACGTACTGCGAAGCTGCGGTAAGTATCGCGAGCTGTTTACGCGGAAGGCCTCCTATAGCGTCCGTGTTCTGCTTGTATTTGATCTCCGGCTTTCTTCTGATGACTCCAAGTCCGGAGCACGGCGCGTCTACAAGTACCTCGTCCGCCTTCATTATCATGGTACTATCGACTTTCGTCGCGTCCCATGTACGCGGCTGCACTATATTCACGCCAAGTCTCTGCGCTTCCTTCATCACCGTCTCAACTTTTCTCTTGTATATGTCAGACGCGATCACAAGTCCCTTGTTGTTCATTCTCTCAGCTATAGCGAGTGCCTTTCCTCCTACTCCGGAACAGACATCCATAACGATATCTCCATGTTTTGGATCGAGCATCTGCGCTACTATCTGTGATGCTTCGTCCTGTATCGAGAAGAGCCCGTTCTTATACAGCTTGCCGGCTGTCAGATTCCCGCCGGACACATAAAGAGCGTTCTTTGAGTATTTGCCCTCTTTGACTGTGAACCCTCTCTGCTCGAGACTCTTGATCAGGTCCGGTTTCATGACCTTCAGCCAGTTGAGCCTTATGCACGTGTCCACTGTCTCGTTTCCCGCCTTCAGCAGTTCTTCCACGAAATCAAGATCGTAATTTTCGAGCCACAGACGTATGATCCACGGTTCATATGAATATTTCACAGACAGATAATAGACCTCATCGTCCTCTCTGTCCGGAAGTTTGATCGTATACTTTTCATTTATATATCCTCTGAGGACTCCATTGATAAATCCTTCTCTGCCCTTAGCGAATCTCTTGGCCAGCACGACGCTTTCGTTGACTGCCGCGTATTCAGGAACAGAATTCATTTTCGCTAGCTGATATATCCCCATACGAAGGATAGTCAGATCTCTTGTATTCATCTTCTCCACATCCTTCGGGATAAGATGATCTATAACGTAATCGAGAAGCATTTTGTTTTCGAGTACTCCATAAACGAGTTCTCTTACGAAAGCTTCATTCGTAGGTTTTGATATTATGATGTGATGGTTTAGCGCGAGATTCGAATATGATTTCTTGTTCTCTACGTCCATGAGTACGTAATACGCTGTCTTTCTGTTTACGTCCATTAGTTGTTCCCCCTTATCAGTAACAATCTGATCAAATTAGTCACAGCCATGGCGAGTGCCGCCACATATGTCATAGCCGCCGCGTGAAGTACTTTCTGAGCGCTGCACACTTCTTCTTCATAGATTATATCGAGATCCACCAGCTCACTGATGGCTCTGTCGCTCGCGTTCAATTCCACCGGCAGAGTGATCAGCTGAAATACCACGACCGCGATGAACGCGTATACGCCGATATTGAAAATCATATTCCCTGCTGTGTATCGTCCTACATTTATAACGATTATGCCTATTATCATCAGCGGTATCGCGGCGTTCGACACGAAAGACACCGGGACAGCTATAGCGTCCCTGATCTTCAGGAAAGTATAACCTTCCGCTTCCTGTATCGCGTGCCCGCATTCGTGGGCCGCCACAGCCACCGACGATATAGAGCAGTCGTTGTACACCTCATTTGAAAGAGCCATAGTGTTCTTTCTCGGATCATAATGATCCGTGAGACGTCCTCCCGTCAGTCCTATCGAGACATCCTGCAGTCCATGCGCGTCGAGTATCATCCTCGCCGCCTGACTGCCCGATATCCCTTTCTGGCACGCCACAGACGCGTACCTCGCGTACTGTCCGCTGACTCTTCTCTGCGCGACTATCGTAAAAATAAACGCGGCTGCCAGCAGCAGATAACTTATCTGCCAGTACATATTTCCAATGTATATTCCCATTTATTGTAAAACCTCCGAGGCTATCCTTAATTTTACCCTAAAACGGTAAATAATTCAATGTCATGCCCCTTTAGATAGTCTCCTGTCTTCATACGTTTTTTCCCCGGTACTTGTATCACTTTAGCAACGAGTGTCTTTCCTCCCGCCGAGATCTCGATACCGTCGTCACATACCGCTGTCACGGTCCCCGGCGCTTTTTCGTTCACAGCATCCCTTGGCTCTGTCTCCCAGATCTTCAGTACTTCTCCGTTGAGATATGTGTATGCTCCCGGCCACGGATCGTATCCTCTGACCATACAGTCTATTTCTTCAGGGCTCTTCGAAAAATCTATGAGTCCGTCTTTTTTCTCTATCATCCCGGTGAACGTAGCGAGGCTGTCATCCTGCTTTTTCGCGGTGATGCTTCCATCCGCTATGCCATCGACCGTCCCGACCAGCAGATCAGCGCCAACGCGCGAAAGTTCCTCCAGGAGTTCCGGGCAGTGCTTCCTTCCGATCTTGACACGTGCCTGAGCGTATACGCCGCCCGTATCGAGTCCTTCTTCCATCTTCATGATGCTGACGCCTGTCTCTTCGTATCCTCTGACTATCGACATCGGGATAGGAGATGCTCCGCGAAGAGCCGGCAGAAGAGAAGCGTGCACATTCACGCATCCATACTTCGGCGCGTCAAGCAGCTCTTTAGGAAGGATCCTTCCATACGCGGCTACTATCACCATATCAGGCCCGGCTTCTTCAACAGCTTCAAGGAAATCGGTATTCCCCTTCACTTTTGCCGGCTGAGCCACGTCGATACCAAGCTCAAGAGCTTTCTCCTTGACCGGAGGATATTTCACCTTATGCCCGCGGCCGCTCGCCTTGTCCGGCTGGCATATCGCGCATATGATATCATGTCCCGCCTCATGCAGGCTTTCAAGCACCGGTACAGCAAAGTCCGGCGTCCCCATAAAAATTATCTTCATTCAGCTATTCTTCCTCCGAGTTAGTGAACTCGTCCGGCCTGTCTTCAGGTCTGTGTATATCTACAGCTTTCGTCGTGTACATGATACCGTCCAGATGATCGATCTCATGGCATACCGCCACCGCCGGGAATCCCTCAAATGTGTATTCGAACTCTTCGCCTTTTCTGTCCTGTGCCCTGACTACGATCGACTGCGGTCTCTTCACGCACCCGATATATCCCGGTACCGACAGGCAGCCTTCATATCCTTCCTGCTCACCTTCGGCTTTGATTATCTCAGGATTCACAAGCTCGTAATACCTGTCTTCGAAAGGTCCGACTACGCACAGCCTTCTCAGCATGCCCACCTGCGGACCCGCGAGTCCGATGCCCTGAAAGTGTATCATCGTTTCCTTCATATCTTTCAGCAGTTCAGCAAGTTTCCTGTCGAAATTCTCGACCTTCCTGCATTTCTTTGTAAGTATTTCGTCTCCCTCATATACAATATGTCTAAGTGCCATGTCTTGTTTTAACTCCTCCCTATGCTGTACGGATTCACGTCCACCGCCGCGAGACACTTGAACTGTTTTCCCACTTTGGTATTCGTTTTCTTTTCTTTTTCTTTAAGCGCTTCGAGCGCCGCCATATATTCGTTTCGCCTGCCCTTTGGACACTTGATCAGAATATAAAATTTATATCCTTCTTTTTCAGCCGCCGTCGTCATCCGCTGCGGCATCGATATACCCGTTTCTCCGAGAGCCGCGCAGAGTCCGTTTCGCCATCCTTCCGCGCTCTTCTCGACCGCTCCTAGATCCTTACCCGCGATCACGAGCTGCATCAGATCCCCATAAGGCGGATATCCGAGCATCTCTCTCACCATGTTCTCCTTCTCAAAGAACCCCTTGTAATCGTGTCCGGCAGCGCTTTTCACCGCGTAACTTTCAGGCGTATACGTCTGTATTATCACGCGTCCGCGCGTATCACCGCGTCCCGCTCTTCCGGCAGCCTGAGTGATCAGCTGAAAACACCTTTCAGGCGACCTGTAGTCCGGGATATTCAGTGTGACATCCGCTGAGATTATCCCCACGATGCCGACATTCCTGAAATCCAGTCCCTTCGCTACGACCTGCGTACCGGTAAGGACGTCTATCCTGCCCTTGCCGAAATCATTCAGGATCCTGTTCATCGCGCCTTTCTTCTTCATGACGTCCATGTCCAGTCTCGCCGTCGTG
>CALDNM010000191.1 GCA_937915045.1 uncultured Clostridia bacterium | reverse complement strand
TCAGAATACTTCTCAAAGTGTAACATATGTGTTGACAGTTAAGACTTTTAACAATATTATCATATCCTGCTCCTTTTCAACAGCGTTTTTAAATGTTACTATATCAATATGTGACGGAGGTAATATATATGAAAACAAGCGAAGATATCTTAAAGCTGCTATCAGCTAAACCTAAGACAGCTCTTGGGTTTTTCCCTACCCCTTTCTACAGACTTGATAATATGTCAGACGAACTTGGGATAGACCTTTATATAAAGCGTGATGATTTCACGGGGATGAGCCTTTTCGGGGGAAATAAAATAAGAAAACTCGAATATCTTCTCGGTGACGCGAAGGAGCAGGGTGCCGAATACATATTCACTTACGGTGCCACTCAGTCAAATCACGCCATGCAGACAGTCGAAGCATGCTGCAGATGCGGACTCAAACCTGTCCTTTATCTGACAGCGGTAGTAGAACCTGACGAAAACGATATACGAGGGAATCTGCTTCTCGACAAGATCTTCGGAGCGGAGATACATATCATATCCATAAATGAAGGCGAGACTGAAGCGGAAGCCGATGCTCGTTCACGTAAAATGGCTGAAGAGCAGATAAAGAGAATGGAAGCTGAAGGAAAGAAATGCTACAACGTCCCGATGGGCGGTTCGAGCCATGTGGGAGCGGCCGGTTTTCTCGGAGGATTTGCCGAGATGAGCCAGCAGGCTGACAGACGCGGACTTGATGTCGAATACATATTCCATTCCTGCGGCAGCGGCGGCACTCTGGCCGGACTCTGCGCCGGCAAAAAAGCTATGGGCTCAAAAGCGAAGATCATTTCCGTTTCTGCAATGGGCCACGAAAGCGATTTTGCTTCACACTGCGCGAAGATAGGAAATGACGCGCTCAAATGGATAGGCCTCGACCCGATACTCAGCAGCGAAGACATGAACATCGATGAAAACTATTACTGCCCCGGATATGAACAGCCAAGCAAGGGCGGTACGGAAGCTATCAAGATGCTCGCTAAAAGTGAAGGCCTCCTCGTAGACCCTGTCTATTCGGGAAAAGCTCTTGCCGGCCTCATCGACCATGTGCGTACGGGGAAAGTCCCTCAGGGAAGCACCGCAGTATTCTGGCACACCGGCGGAGCTACAGCACTGTTCGCTGAACACGAGATACTCGGTGATATTATATAAGGAGAAAGCAAATGGCAAAATTCACATTGGGAAAGACCGGTATAAAGGTCGAGAAAAACGCGTTTGGCGCGCTTCCGATACAGAGGATCAGCACCGACGAAGCCGTTCACCTGCTGCAGAAAGCTCAGAGCGGCGGTATGGATTATTTCGACACTGCGCGCGTTTATTCAGACAGTGAAGAAAAGATCGGAAAGGCTTTTGAAGGCAGACGTGACCGCGTGATCATAGCGACAAAGACGGAAGCTCTGACCGCGAAGGATCTTAAAAAAGATCTCGAGACTTCACTTAAAACGCTGAAGACCGATTACATAGATATCTATCAGTTCCACAATACGCCTTTCTGTCCGAAACCGGACCAGGAAAATGGGATGTATGAGGCAATGCTTGAAGCGAAGAAACAGGGGAAAATAAGGCATATAGGCATCACGAACCACAGGTGGAAAGTGGCGCGGGAAGCTATAGACAGCGGCCTTTTTGAGACGCTGCAGTTTCCGTTCAGTTATCTGTCCGGTGAGACAGAACTCGGACTCGAGGAAGAATGCAGAAAACATGATATGGGCTTCATTTGCATGAAAGGACTGTCAGGTGGTCTCATTCAAAGCTCGGCCGCGGCATATCTTTTCATGACGCAGTACGATGTGCTCCCTATCTGGGGGATCCAGCGAGAAAAAGAACTCGATGAATTCCTGTCATATATAGGCAATCCTCCGCAGATGACTGAAGAGCTGCGAAAGATCATCGAAGAGGACAGGAAAGAACTCCAGGGAGACTTCTGCCGCGGCTGCGGCTACTGTCAGCCATGCCCTGAAGGTATAAAAATAGAGGACTGCGCGAGAAGATCGCTTCTCATGCGCAGAGCCCCTTTAGAGCCGCAGCTCACCAAGACAGTACAGGAAGACATGAAGCAGGTCGAAAAATGCGTACACTGCGGCCTCTGCTCGTCTCGCTGCCCTTACGGTCTCGACACACCTTCGCTTCTTGAAAAGAATTACGAGGACTACAAGAATGTCCTTTCAGGCAAGACCGTCATCAAACAATAATGGAGAACATACCATGTCTGTTGCAGTAGGCATATAACTGCCCTCTGCCGCGCATGAAGAACCTCGCTTCAGCATTCTGCTCAGGATAAAGGTTCACGATCTGCGCGCGCTCACCTGTGACGAGAGCGAAGAAACTTATATAGTGCTCCTTGGTCATCGGATGATCCATAGTCACGTACCATTCGTTTTCTACACGTTCCGCCATTATCACATGCTTATCATCAGCCTCTTCCGTTTCTATCGGAGGAAGGCTGATGCCGCAGCATGAAAACGATCCTTCTCCCGATGCCCATATCACATTCCCGCATACCGGACATACATAGAATTTGCTCCGCTTCAGATTGCCGGAGCGATTTTCATTTGTTATGCATTCACCTGAAAGCAGTTCGGTGACCGATACGCTGAGCGCCGCGGCGAGAGGCTCAAGAAGCGTTATATCGGGAAGTCCGCGGCCGGTCTCCCACTTTGAGACCGTCTTATCGCTGACAGCCAAAATCTCAGCCAGCTGCTTTTGTGTGAGTTTTTTCTTTTCACGCAGCGCGCGTATCGCGCTGCCTGTCACATAATGATCCATATCATTCTCTCCTTTCGGTTATTTTCGATGTGCTAAGCATACTACATCGCCGTTCGCCGAACAACCTACGCTCCGCAGACTTACAAAACCGTCAATATGTTTAATGCATTTTTTTTAAACTGCGTTATAATATATTTTGATCGATAAAAGAAAGGAGTTATATCGAAATGAAGGAAGTATTCATACCGGAATATCTGGCAAAAGACAAATCGACCCTGAAAGAACTGCTGACTGACATGCAGTATCATGTAACACAGGAAAACGGCACAGAACCGCCATTCAGCGGTGAGTACTGCAATAATTTTGATAAGGGGGTCTATGTAGATGTGACCACAGGTGAACCTCTTTTCCAGTCTGGAGATAAGTTCAGATCCGACTACGGATGGGCATCGTTTTCAAAACCCATTTCACCCGATGTCATCAGAGAAAAAACCGATAGCAGCATGGGACTCGAACGTACTGAGGTGAGATCGAGGAGCGGTGACTGTCATCTGGGACACGTATTCAATGACGGTCCGAAGGACAGCGGCGGTCTGCGTTACTGCATAAACAGCGCGTCGATCAGATTCATACCTTATGACATGCTTGATCATGAAAGAAGATATTCCAATCTGAAAGTTCTGTTTGAATAGCTCAAAACAGCAAAAAAGATCCTCTGCCGGCATAATGAATGCCCAGAGGATCTGTTTTTATTTGCTTACGATTGATTTGATCTTATTGAACACCCTGTTCGCGTCACTTATATTCGGATAACTGTTCTTCGATGTGGTCTTCGCGTACGCGCCGACGAACAAGTACTGAGTCCCGCTTATCGTCGCGGTCGCTACTATAGTCTTCTTCGCGAGCCTTGTGCATCCGAGTTTGCCTCCGTCTATAAGGGAAGAGCCGCCTCTTAGCGCGATAGCCGCGTTTGCCACAGTTTTGCTTTTTGTACTCTTATTGGTAGCGCCATAGGTGTATTTCTTTCCCTGGAATATCTTCATGAACTCCTTGTTCTTCACTGCGTATTTCATAAGTTTCGCGAAATCACTCGTTGTCGTATATGTATTTTTCATATCGATGCCGCTCGGGTCGCCGAAGCTAGTGCTTTTCATTCCGAGTTCTCTGGCCTTTGCGTTCATCTTCGCGGTAAACGAGGATACGCTTCCCGAAACAGATCTTGCCAGTGTATAACACGCTACCGCGTCAGACTTATACATCGCGACATAAAGTATATCGCTCACGCTCGCCTTTTCACCGGCTATCAGCCCAAATGGATCTTCTCCGGTGCCCTTGAATTTATTGACGTCCGCCTTGTTGACTGTTATGGTCGAATCCATATCTTCTGTATTTTCCAGTACTAAGAGCGCCGTCATCACCTTTATGATAGACGCAGGCCTCATCTTTTTAGTGGAATTCTTGCTGTATATAGTCTTGTTATGCGTCAGATCCACCGCTATCGCGTATTTGCTGCTTACGCTCACATCGATCTTGCCGGGGATGCTGCTCTGAGCGTAGGCCGCGCTGGTCGTCATTGTAACTATGAGTACAGCGGCTATCAGCGAAACCGCTATTTTTTTTGTCTTTTTCCTTTTATCCATGGTGCCAGTATATACGATTTCTCTTAAAAAAAACTTAAAAAATTACAATTTTGTCACAAACAACACAATTAAAACGGAGGCCGCCGGCCTCCGCTTTATTATGTCCTTGATGTAATATCTAGTTCTGATTTCCGAGAGTTGCGACCATGATAGCTTTGATCGTGTGCAGACGGTTCTCCGCTTCATCGAAAACTACTGAATGCGGTCCTCTGAACACTTCATCGGTGACTTCTCTTATATCGTATCCGAGTTCTTTCTGCTGCGCCGCCATATCCGTCTCGAAATCGTGGAACGAAGGCAGGCAGTGCATGAACAGCACGTCGTCATTTCCTGTCTGAGCCAGCATCTCATCTGTGATCTTGAAAGGAGTCAGCATCTTGACCTTTTCAGGTATCTCAGCCTCTTCACCCATCGATGCCCAGATATCCGTATAAATGACATCCGCGCCCTTCAGAGCCGCCGGATCCGATGTTATCTCTATCTTAGCCCCTGTATCGCTCGCGACATCATCGACACGCTTCAGGATGCCCTTGTCCATCTGATCACGCAGCGAGTCCGGTCCGTAAGCGACAAAACTCATGCCCATCTTCGCGCATCCGTACATCCAGGCGTAGCTCATATTATTTCTTATATCTCCAACGAAAACGACTTTGCATTTCGAAAGAGGCTTCGCGATATGTTCTTCCATCGTGAGCATATCAGCGAGGATCTGTGTAGGATGATCGACATCCGTGAGCCCGTTCCATACCGGCACACCTGAATATTTCGCGAGATCCTCAACGAGCTCCTGCGACGAACCCCTGTACTCTATACCATCATAGAATCTTCCGAAAACCTTCGCGGAATCCTCTACAGATTCTTTCTTCCCGAACTGTGAGCTGTTCTTGTCTATAAAGATCGCGTGACCGCCCTCATCGAGTACTCCGACCTGGAACGAACTCCTCGTCCTCGTAGACGTCTTCTCGAAGAGCATTACTATATTCTTGCCATCGAGCGTATGTCCCTGTATCCCGGCGCGTTTCTTCGCCTTGAGATCATGCGCGAGGTCGAGAAGATATCTTATCTCCTCAGGTGTGAAATCCATGAGTGTCAGGAAACTCCTGCCTTTTAAATTGACCGCCATTGTATGTCCTCCTAATTATTAGATCGTATTGATATCTACCATATTGACACTGTCGAGCGTCTTGCCCGAGAGCAGACAGTTCGCCAGCGCGTTTGCTGTATCCATAGAAGTAAGAGTGATTATGCTCCTCTCTATAGCTTTTCTTCTCATCTGTACCGAAGCCATGGCCGGGTCGCGGCCTATCTTCGACGTCGAGATGACAAAGTCGACTTCACCTGTATCGAATATCGTGTCGGTATTCGGTTCCGGCTCATTTATCTTATTGATGTGATGCGCGTCGAGTCCGTGTTTTTTGAAGTAATCGCACGTACCTGTCGTCGCGTATATCTTGTATCCGAATTTCTCGAACTTCTTCGCTACAGTCAGAGCGTCCGGCTTGTCCGCGTCTTTGACCGTGAACAGGACGACATCTCCTACCTTGTGCAGTTCATATCCCGCTCCGAGAAGGCCCTTGTAAAGCGCCGACTCGAGATCTTTGTCGATGCCGAGTACTTCGCCCGTCGACTTCATTTCAGGTCCGAGCTGCGAATCAGCGTCCGTCAGCTTAGGGAAACTGAATACAGGGACTTTGACCGCGATATAATCTCCCGAAGGCACGAGCCCCGTAGCATATCCCATTCCCTTCAGCGTATCACCGAGCAGGATCTTCGTCGCGAGATCTACGATCGGTACATTCGTTACTTTACTGATATAAGGGACAGTCCTCGACGACCTCGGATTCACCTCGATCACGTACAGAGTGTTCTCATATAACACGTACTGGATGTTCACGAGACCGAGCACATGCAGCTCCTTCGCGAGCATGCCTGTATATTCGACGATCTTGTCTATCACCGACTGCGAAAGCGCGTAAGGCGGATAAACGGAGATAGAGTCTCCTGAGTGTACGCCTGCTCTTTCGATATGTTCCATGACACCCGGTATCAGGAAATCCGTCCCGTCGCATACAGCGTCGACCTCGATCTCCTGGCCCATGAGATATTTATCTATCAGCACAGGATTCTCGAGCTCGCCGTTCCTCGTGATGATCCCCATGTATTCCACGACATCGGCCTTGCTGTAAGCGATTATCATGTTCTGTCCGCCGAGCACATATGACGGCCTCAGCAGTACAGGATATCCAAGCTCTTCGGCTTCCTTGACAGCTACATCCGCGGTGAACGCCGTCTTGCCCTCAGGCTGCGGGATGCCGCATTTGTCGAGAAGTTCATTGAACCTCTCCCTGTCCTCCGCCGCGTCTATATCGTCAGCTGATGTTCCGAGTATGTTTATTCCCTTATCAGTAAGGTGCTTAGTAAGCTTGATCGCTGTCTGCCCGCCAAACTGGACTATCGCGCCCCACGGCTTCTCCGTCTCGAGCACTCCGTCCACATCTTCAGGAGTGAGCGGCTCAAAGTAAAGTCTGTCGGAAATATCGAAGTCGGTACTTACCGTCTCAGGATTGTTGTTCACGATGATCGCTTCATATCCGGCTTCCTTGAGAGCCTTTATGCAATGTACGGAGCAGTAATCGAATTCGATCCCCTGCCCGATCCTGATCGGTCCCGATCCGAATACTATGACCTTTTTCTTTCCGGTCGAATGCTCTTCTATGAACTCCTCCGCCTCGTTTTCATCATCGTATGTCGCGTAGAAATATGGTGTCTCAGCTGCGAACTCAGCCGCGCATGTGTCTACCATCTTGAACGCCGCCGGCAGCCTCTTCGGAGGCTCCTGCCCGCTGAGTTCCCTTATAGTCGAATCGAGGAACCCAAGGTCCTTCGCGTCCTTGTATTTTTCTTCAGTAAGATCTCCGTCAGCAAGGAACATCTCCATATATACTAGGTTGTTTATCTTGCTGAGGAACCATCTGTCTATCTTCGTGATGTCGAAGATCGTCTCGAGATCTATACCTCTCTTGAACGCCTCGTATACTACGAATATCCTCTCATCATCAGTATCGTAAAGCTTCTGCTGCACCTCTTCATCGGTGAGTTTCTTGAGTTTCGGCAGATTCATAGTCTCGAGACCGAGTTCTATCGACCTTACAGCCTTCATCAAAGCCTGCTCAAAGAAACTGCCTATGGCCATGACTTCTCCGGTAGCCTTCATCTGTGTTCCGAGAGTCCTCTTCGCGTACACGAATTTATCGAACGGCCACTTCGGGAACTTGACGACGACATAATCGAGCGCCGGTTCGAAGCAGGCGAACGTCTTTCCTGTCACTGAATTCTTTATCTCGTCAAGGCTGTATCCTATCGCTATCCTGCTAGCCACCTTCGCTATCGGATAACCGGTCGCCTTCGACGCGAGAGCCGATGAACGCGATACACGTGGATTTACTTCTATTACCGCGTACTCGAAACTGTCCGGATTCAGCGCGAACTGACAATTGCAGCCGCCCTCGACTCCGAGTTCCTGTATGATCTTGATCGCCGATGTCCTCAGCATCTGGTATTCTTTATCTGCCAGCGTCACCGCGGGCGCGACTACTATAGAATCTCCCGTATGTACACCGACCGGGTCGATATTTTCCATCGAGCAGACAGTGATACAGTTGTTCTTCGCGTCACGCATGACCTCGAACTCTATTTCTTTCCATCCCGAGACACATCTCTCGACAAGGATCTGAGTGATAGGGCTCTGACGAAGTCCGGCGCTTCCGATGACCTTCAGTTCTTCTCTCGTCTCGCAGATGCCGCCGCCCGTTCCTCCAAGCGTGAATGCCGGACGTACGATCACAGGATACCCTATGACGTTATCAGCGAAATCAAGAGCCGAATCTATATCAGTCACTACCTTCGACGGTATGACAGGCTCTCCGATCCCTTCCAGCATATCCTTGAACAGCTGTCTGTCCTCAGCCTTGTCTATAGTCACAGGATCCGCTCCGAGGAGCTTTACGTTCTGCTCATCCAGGAACCCTTCCTTCGCGAGCTGCATCGCGAGCGTGAGGCCCGTCTGTCCGCCCATCGTCGGAAGTATGCTGTCCGGTTTCTCTTTTTTTATTATCTTCTTCAGCACCGGCACGATCAGCGGCTCGATATATACCTTGTCCGCCATAGTCTTGTCCGTCATTATAGTAGCAGGATTGGAATTGACGAGAACTACTTCGAGCCCCTCTTCACGAAGGGTCCTGCAGACCTGATTGCCCGCGTAGTCGAACTCCGCCGCCTGACCTATCACGATCGGGCCGGATCCTATCACTAATACTTTATGTATATCTTTGCGTAATGGCATTTTCCCCTCCTACTTGTTTTTATGTTCTTCCATGTTATTTATGAATCTGTCAAACAGATACTGCGTGTCCTGCGGGCCTGCCGCCGCTTCCGGGTGGAACTGTACCGTGAAAGTATACGGTCTTTTGTACTCCACACCTTCGCATGAACCGTCGTTCGCGTTGTAATGGCTGACCTTGCCGATGTCCGGCGTGATCGAATCGTTGACCACATAGTAACCATGGTTCTGCGTCGTGACGAATACGCGGTCGAGAGCGACATCTACCACCGGCTGATTCGCGCCCCTGTGTCCGTACTTCAGTTTCGCCGTCTTCCCGCCCGTAGCAAGCGCCATGAGCTGATGGCCGAGGCATATGCCGAACACCGGGATATCAGTTTTCAGGATCTCTTTCAGATTCTCTATCACCTGCGTATTTTCTGCAGGGTCCCCCGGACCGTTCGAAAGCATGATACCGTCCGGATGGAGTTTATCTATATCTTTCAGTGTATAATCATAAGGCACTACTGTGACATTGCAGCCTCTCTTGTTCAGGCTCCTCGCGATGTTCCTCTTAAGACCATAGTCAAAGAGAACGACATCGTACTTCGGATCGTCCGCCGGGAAGTAATGCGGGCTGTCCCACGATACCGATTTGACCGCGTCGGTTATTTCGAAATTTCTTATCTTTTCAAGAAGCTCATCCATGTCCTCCGGATAATGAGTCGTGATCGCTCCGTTCATCACGCCGTACTCCCTGATCTTCTTCGTGAGCGCGCGCGTATCTATATCATATATCCCTACAATATCATTCTGACTCAGGTATTCTCCCAGAGTCGACTTGCTCCTGAAGTTCGACGGTTCATAACACCATTCCCTTATGATGTAACCTCTCAGCCATATTCTGCTCGACTCCGGGTCGATAGTGTTCACACCGTAATTTCCTATAAGAGGGAACGTCTGCGTGACGATCTGTCCATAATAACTTGGATCCGTCAGTGTCTCCTGATATCCCGTCATCCCTGTCGTGAATACGACCTCGCCTATCGTCGTGCCCATAGCGCCGAGGCTGAAACCGCTGTAAACAGTCCCGTCGGCAAGTATGAGCCAAGCGCGTTTTCCTTCCCTGTATGCCATTTTGCTGCTGCTTGTCATATAATGCTCCTTTCAAATTCTATGCACAATTATACATTCCTGTCCCCGCAAGGTCAACATATAATTGCAGATTTTTTCATAATCTCGTATAAATATTCACACTATTTACAGTTTCTTTCGTTCCGGTTTTTCGCCGTGGAACTGAAAATAAGTAACTTCTATATTCCCGTTGTAAAGTTTTCTCCTTCTGTCCGCTTTTCGCCCGAGTGTTTTCATCTCAGCGGTTTTGTCGGCAGTAATGAGGAACAGCGACCACGTCGGATTTTTTTTGAAGAACGCGCCCAGTGCTGAACAGATCCCGTCGATCGTCTCGCGATCACCTATCCTCGCTCCGTACGGCGGGTTCATGATCATGATCCCATTGTCTTCTTTTGCCTCAAGCTCCTTTATATCCATCTGAGTGAACTCTATGCAGTCGCTCACTCCGGCAGCTTCAGCGTTCTGTTTCGCGGCTTCTATCGCCTCAGCAGAAATGTCAGACGCCGCTATCCGTATGTCAGCCTTTTTATTTATCGCTTCCTCAGCGGCCTTCCGTTCCTTCTTCCATGTTCTTTCAGGTATGATGTCCCATTCCTCTGACGCGAAATGCCGCGCTATCCCCGGAGCGATATTCCGGCCGATCAGCGCTGCTTCGATCGCGATCGTCCCCGACCCGCAGGTAGGATCCACCATGAAGCGGCCTTCCTTCCAGAAGCTCAGCTCCACCATGGCCGCCGCCAGTGTTTCCTTTAAAGGCGCTGCTACCGGCGCGACCCTGTATCCTCTCTTGTGAAGGCCCTCTCCCGTAGTATCCACAGTCAGCGTGGCACGGTTCTTCAGGAAAGTGACCTTGATCGTATACTCCGCTCCCGTCTCCGGCAAATGCTGCGCCGAATAAAAATCAGCCAGCCTGTCTACGACAGCCTTCTTGACGATGCTCTGACACGCAGGCACACTGTGAAGCACAGATTTCACGGATGAACCGATCACCGTGAACTTTCCGTCGACCGGGATCAGTTTTTCCCACGCGATCCCTTTCGTCATCTGATAAAGCTCCTCGAATTCTTCAGCGATGAACTCGCCTGTCTTGAGAAGTACCCTGTCCGCTGTACGGAGCCACAGATTGCACCTCGCGATCGCGTCGTCGTCCCCCTCGAACGTGACCTTGCCGTCCTCAGTTCTCAGGACCCTGTATCCCAGCGCCTGTACCTCGCGGCGAACGACCGCCTCAAGTCCGAATGATGCTGTAGCTATAAGTTCTCTTTTCATTTTTTATGCTCCTAAAAAACGGCTGTCTCTTATGAGACAGCCATTGGAATTTTATGATTAGATGAAATTTTTCTTTCGTCTGTTCATTTCACTCTTTTCAATTATATCGATATTATCGAGGGCCTTGCCCGTTCCGATCGCTACGCACGACAGCGGATCTTCCGCTATGCGCACATCGATGCCGATACGATCCTGCACCCTTTTGTCTATGCCGTACAGAAGAGCTCCGCCTCCTGTGATCACGAGTCCGCCCATGCTGATATCAGCAGCAAGCTCAGGAGGAGTCCTCTCGAGCACACCGTGAGCAGCGTCGCATATCTGAGTCAGAGGCTCATCGAGAGCTTCGAGCATCTCATCGCTCGTCATCTCGACGTCTCTCGGAAGACCTGTGACCAGATCTCTGCCTGAGCACTGCATCTTGACCACTTCAGGTCTTTCATAAGCGGTGCCTATCGACATCTTCAGCTCTTCAGCTGTACGTTCACCGATCTCCAGCTTATGTTTCTTCCTTATATACTTCACGACTGCTTCATTGAATTTATCGCCCGCTGTCTTTACAGACGCGCTTGCTATGATACCTCCAAGAGCGATGATCGCGATATCCGACGTACCTCCGCCGATATCCATGACCATCATGCCTTCAGGTCTCGCGACATCAAGTCCTGCTCCTATAGCGGCAGCCATAGGCTCTTCCATCAGGAACACTTCTTTTCCGCCTGCCTGAGTAGCAGCTTCTCTAACGGCTCTCTTCTCGACTTCCGTCACGCCGCTCGGTACGCATACCATGATCCTTGGTCTGAAAAATTTGCCCGCGCCGCAAGTCTTTTTAATAAAATACTTGAGCATTCTTTCCGTTATATCGAAACTGGATATGACACCGTCTCTGAGCGGACGCACCGCCACGATGTTTGCCGGCGTCCTGCCGAGCATCTGTCTCGCCTCCTCGCCTACCGCGAGGATCTCGTTCGATTCGTTGTCTACTGCGACTACGGAAGGCTCTCTCAGAACTATTCCTTTTCCTTTTATATATACGAGGACATTCGCGGTCCCCAGATCTACACCTACTTCTTCTGAAAATGCCATGCAGTTTTCCTCCCTGTTCATTCATATTTGAAGTCTTGTTTGAAGTCTTGCTAAACTATTATACATAAAACCGCATGTATTTTCAATGGAAATATGCTTTATCGGCCATTCTTTAGTTCTCTGTAATCTCTTGCCTGCTTAATGAACTCCCTGAACAGAGGATGCGCTTTGTTCGGTCTGCTCTTGAATTCAGGATGATACTGTACTCCGATGAAATGCTTGTTCTGCGGCAGCTCTATAGCTTCGACGAGTCTCTTGTCCGGCGAAGTCCCGGCGATCTTCATGCCGGCTTCTTCCATCTGCTTCCTGTAATCATTATTGAACTCATATCTGTGCCTGTGCCTCTCGGATATTTTCGAGCATCCATAAGCCTTCTCCATGATAGTTCCCGGTACGATGTCACACGGATAAGCTCCGAGCCTCATCGTGCCGCCCTTAGGCATATCTCCGTTCTGATCCGGCATGAAGTCTATGACCTTGTGCCTGCAGTTCTCGTCGAACTCTCCGCTGTCCGCGTCCTTGATCCCAAGCACGTTTCTCGCGAACTCGATCACTGCCACCTGCATACCGAGGCAGATCCCGAAATACGGTACATCGTGCTCTCTCGCGTACTGCGCTGAGATGATCTTTCCGAGTATACCTCTGTCTCCGAAGCCGCCCGGCACGAGTATGCCGTCGCATTCTCCCAGTATCTTGTCTGCTGTTTTTTCCGTTATTTCTTCTGACTCTACCCATTTGATGTTCACATGGCAGCCGTTTTCAAAACCGCCGTGGCGAAGAGCTTCCGCGACAGAAAGGTACGCGTCATGAAGCTTGATATATTTCCCGACGATCGCGATCGTGATCTCTTCCTTCGCGTTCTTGATCCTGTCGATCATATTTATCCATTCTTCCATATCACACGGGCCGGCATTTATTCCGAGTTCCCTGCACACGATCCATGAGAAGTTGTTTTCCTCGAGCATCAGCGGAGCCTCATAAAGTATAGGAAGTGTCGTGTTTTCGATGACGCAGTCAGGCTTCACATTGCAGAAAAGCGAGATCTTGTCTTTTATCGTCTGGTCTATCGGCTCGTCCGCGCGCATCACGATTATGTCAGGCATGATGCCCATCGATCTGAGGTTCGCGACAGAGTGCTGCGTAGGCTTAGATTTATGCTCGCCCGAGCTCTTGAGATAAGGTACGAGAGTCACATGGATGAAAAGGCAGTTCTCCTTGCCGGCTTCCAGTGACACCTGTCTTATAGCTTCGAGGAAAGGCTGAGACTCTATATCTCCTGTCGTGCCGCCGATCTCTGTGATGATCACATCGGCATTTCCTTTTTTGCCGACGCTGTAAATAAACTCTTTTATTTCGTTCGTGATATGAGGGATGACCTGTACAGTGCTCCCAAGGTACTCGCCTTCGCGCTCCTTGTTGAGAACATTCCAGTAAACCTTTCCGGTAGTCAGGTTCGAAAACTTATTCAGATCCTCATCTATGAATCTTTCATAATGGCCCAGGTCGAGATCCGTCTCCGCTCCGTCTTCCGTGACGTATACTTCGCCGTGCTGATACGGACTCATCGTTCCCGGATCGACGTTGATATACGGGTCAAGCTTCTGCGCGACGACCTTAAGGCCTCTCGCCTTGAGAAGGCGTCCCAGCGATGCCGCTGTGATCCCTTTGCCGAGTCCCGATACTACTCCTCCTGTTACGAATATATACTTCTTCATGTTTCCCTCCAATAAAGATAAAGCGATCTGCTATAATTTACTTTTCCGCAAAATAAAAAGGTGCTTCAAAAATAAAAAAATCGAGGCTTCAACTTTGGAGTGAGAAGGACACATAAGACCCCGTCACGCCGTCTTTTTCCTCAATTTTATATTTTTGTGCACAATTAATTACTCAATTAGTATACACCGCCGGCAAGAAATTTACCAGCGGTTTTTTTACTCCTGATGATTTTTTCATGATATTTTTTCTGTCTGCATCCGGATAGCTTTACATAGGTTCCCCTATCACATGTATCCTCATCGTGTTTGTATTTTTCTTGATGTATCTCGGAAGACCCACTAGAGTTATCACCCTGTCGCCTTCCTTCACGAGCCCGGCATCCGTCACCGCTTTTATCGCGTACTCGAACACATCTTCTGTATATTCGCGTCTGTCGTCATTCTCTTTCTTCGCGACCCTCACAGCCTTAGTGCCCCAGCATATAGAAAGCCTCCTCAGGATCTCTTCGTGTCTCGAGATACCATAGATCGGAGCCTCAGGCCTGTACCCCGCTATCGACAGAGCCGTATGTCCGCTGCTCGTCGGAGTGATGATAGCAGCGACATCGAGTTCCTCGGCCGCCCGGTATGTGGCGCTCGCTATCGCGTTCGTCGTCACCCTGTAACCTATATCCGACATTATGTATTTGTGTCTCATATGCAGCTGCTCCGTCGTTTCCGCGATGTGCTCCATTGTTTCCACAGCTTCCACAGGGTATTTCCCCGCGGCAGTCTCTCCCGAAAGCATGATGACATCCGTCCCGTCGAGTATAGCGTTCGATACATCTCCCGCCTCCGCTCTCGTTGGTCTCGGATTCTTTATCATCGAGTCGAGCATTTGTGTCGCGGTAATGACTACCTTCCCCTTTTCGTTGCACGCTCTGATGATGTTTTTCTGTTCGATAGGTACGCGTTCCGTCGGTATCTCTACCCCGAGATCACCTCTCGCGACCATTACTCCATCCGACTTTTCGATGATGCCATCGATATCCGCGAGAGCTTCTCTATTTTCTATCTTTGATATTATGAACGGGTCTTCGTCGCCGTTTGCTCTCAGGAATTCTCTCACTTCATCCACATCAGAAGCGGCCCTGACGAACGATATCGCGTAGAAATCGACTCCCTGCTCTATGCCGAACAGAAGGTCGGATTTATCTCTGTCATTGAGCGCCGGCATATCAGTCTTCGTTCCCGGTACATTGATGCCCTTCTTGCTCCCGAGCGTCCCCGCATTGTCCACGCGGCACTTTATCTCGGTATCCGTTTTACTGAGTACAGTCAGCTCGATCAGTCCATCGTCTACCATTATCTTCGATCCTTCATCTATATACTTAGGCAGAGCTGCATAAGTGATCGAGCAATGCTCAGATGTTCCGACCGAATCATCAGTAAGTATAGTGAAGTCCTGTCCGGTTTTGAGTTCGACGGATCCGCCTTCCATATCTCCTGTCCTGATCTCAGGGCCTTTCGTGTCCAGCATGATCGCTGTATAGCTCCCGAGTTCTTCCCTTATTTTTTTTATTCTTTCTATTTTTCTGCCGTGCTCCTCGTGCGAACCATGCGAAAAATTGAGCCTGGCTATATCCATGCCGGCCCCGATCAGTTCTTTCAGTTTTTCTTCACTTTCGCTCGCCGGTCCTATCGTGCAGATTATTTTTGTCTTTCTCATATTCTCTCCCTTATCCTCCCTGTTATTTCTCTTAGAAAGTATATTATACTATCCGTCTTCCTTTTTTCAAGTACACATACGCACTTATAGAAAAACGACGCGCCGCCAACTGACAGCACGCCGCTTCCATATTTCGATTCTATTCCGGGAAGAAAAGCTGCAGCGCTTTTTCATCCGATGGTTTTCCTATATAGCTCGCGGCCATGAAAGTCACGATAGATATCACTATTGAAAGCACTATAGGTGTTGTCCCGCCGATAGTGATCCCATTCACCGTCATGAATATGAATGACGCTATTCCGCATACCATAGACACGATACATCCCGTCGCATTGGCCTTCTTCCAGTAAAGTCCGAAGATTATCGGACACAGGAACGCGCACTCGAGTCCGCCCATAGCGAACAGGTTTATCCATACTATCAGCGATGGCGGATTTATTGTGAGCACGAAGACGATGAGTCCTATAAGAAGAGTGACTCCGATACTCATCCTGCTTATCTTCTTTTCGAAAGGCTTGTCGGCGGCTTCCGCTTCCTTCGTTTCATGTTTGTCCTTCGCGATGTAATTGATATATATATCTTTCACTATCGCGGCCGACGCCAGTATGAGCAGTGACGACACCGTGGACATTACTGCCGAAAGCGGGGCAGCTATGAAAAGGCCGGCCACTACCGGGTTCATATATTTAAGCACGATCTTCGGTATGACGTAGTCCGTATTCGCGACGCCGTTCACTACAGGCAGCTCAGATGAGCTGAGTACTGCAGGTCCGAAAACTCCCGCCAGATGCATTATCAGCATCAGGAAGCCTACTACTATAGTTCCGTATATGATAGCGTTGTGGAGAGACTTCGTGTCTTTGAAGCCCATCCCTCTGACCGCTGTCTGAGGGAGCCCCAGGACTCCAAGTCCGACGAGCACCCAGAAACTCATAACATACGCTTTCGGTGTCAGGCCGCCCTGGTCAGGTGTCGACCAGTTCGGATTCACGATATTCAGCTTGTCAACTATGCTGTCGAGGCCGCCGCCTACGTGGACGATCGTTGCCATGATTATGATACCGCCGATGACCATGATTATGCCCTGTATAGTATCAGTTGTGACAACTGCTTTGAATCCGCCAAAGCTCGTATAGAGTATGACGACTATACCGAAAAGCACGAGCCCGTATATATACGAAAGCCCCGTGATCGTCTGGAACAGTACAGCTCCTCCGAGGAACTGTGACATCATCTGAGCTATGAAGAACAGCACCAGGCATACTGACGCGCCTATGACAACTACAGGTGACTTATATCTCTCGCGGAGATAATCTGTGACCGTGACCGCGTTCGTCTTTCTTGATATTATAGCGAATTTCTTTCCGAGGATGCCGAGGATTATGAATGCTGTCGGCACCTGGATCATCGACAGATATACCCAGACAAGCCCTTTCGAATACGCGACTCCCGGGCCGCCTATGAAGCTGCTCGCGCTCGTGAATGTCGCTATGAGCGTCATCGCGAGGACAAGTCCTCCCATCGATCTTCCGCCTATGAAATAATTGTTGAGAAAGCCTTTCCCTTCAGCCGCGTCGAGTCTCTGCTGTCTTTTGCTGACCCACATACCGAATCCAAAGTTGAATACCAGGTATATTACGAGGACGCTGATGAGGATCATATCGTATTTACTCATCCGTGTCACCCCCGATCGGCTCTGTCTCCTGATCGTCCAGAGTTTCTTCCAGGCTGAAATTCTTAAACAGCTTTTTCACTACTATCACAGAGACAACGCAGAACCCCACATAGCCGACTATGCAGCTGAGGAAGAACCACATCGGAAGTCCCATGATGTAAGTATAGTTTTTCGGGTCTCCGCTCCCGAGGCCGTAGCCCGTGATGTACCACCACAAAAAAAACGCGATGTACAACACAATGGATACTATCGCTTCTTTTCTGATCTGGCGGTTCCGATCTCTTTCGGTAATGATCGGCGCACCGTATGAATCACTTCTCATTATAATAGATCCCTTCTTTTCCCAAAGTAAGTGTCTTTTGATGTAAGTCCGTCCACAATAGCCGGTAAAATGTAGCCCTGCCGCACCTGGCTGCTCGTACTCATTTCTGAGCTATTTCTTTGAACTCGATTATAATATCACTTCAGACATTACTTGACAAGAAAATAACGCAAAAAAACAAATGTAAAAATTTGCGTGTTTTTTGTAATTTTCTGTGAGTTGTTGTATAATTTGTATAACACGTTTGGGTCAATGAGGTAGGTATTATGGCAAACACAGTAGCGAAAGACTCTATGTTGCTTTTGAGCGGCATTGAAAAGAACACAAGTATACTGAAAGATCTTTTCAGTGACGACTATTCTATAGCGGTCACATCCGCTCCCGATGAAGCAATGATCATCATGAAACGCCTTGGCGGCGTGTCCGTCGTGATCGTAGATATCGAGGACGCTCCTTCCGAGATCGTCGACTTTATAAAAGATGCCAAAGCGGATGACGACATACGAAAAACAGCTGTTATAGCGTGTTCCGATATCAATGACCGTGTAAATCTGAACAAAGCGGTCATGAATGGCGCTGATGACTGCATCGTCAAGCCTTTCGTAGGCGGGACAGAAAAGAAAAGAGTGAAAGATGTCGCGAACAGTTACACTCTCATGAAAAAGCTTCGCGAATCAGATCCCCTTACCGGTATATATAACCAGCACGGTTTTTCCGAAAATACGCGCGTATTCCTCGCGCAGCATCCGGATACAGATTTCCTTATGGTCAGGACGAACATCGATCGCTTCAAAGTACTGAACGATCTCCTCGGACTCGATACAGGAGACCTGGTCCTTCGTACGCTTGGCAGTTTCATAAAAGATTATGTCGGGAGCACTGGTACATGCGGACGCATACGTGCCGATCATTTCGTCATGTGCATACCTGCTGACTCATTCGATCACACTGACTTCTATCAGAAGGTAATGAAAGTGCTGAATGATCTCGATATAAACTACAAAATATCTTTCAACCTCGGGATCTATCCTATAGACGACTGCAATGTCCCTGTCGCCGCGATGTTCGACAGAGCCGACCTCGCTCTCCAGGCTTCAAAAGGGATGTATACGCGCCACTGCGCGGTATATGATTCAAAGATGCGTGAAGAGATCCTGTCTGAGCAGGAGATCGTCTCCGAAATGAATGACGCGCTGAGCGCGAACCAGTTCTGCATTTTTCTGCAGCCTGTTTATTCCGCGGTCGGGAAGCATCTCGTCAGTGCGGAGGCTCTCGTCAGATGGAAACACCCGACAAAGGGAATGATACTCCCGAGCAAGTTCATACCAATATTTGAAAAAAACGGCTTCATCATCAAGCTGGACAGATTTATCTGGGAAGAAGCCTGCATATATCTTGACGGTCTGCGCAAAAAAGGGGAAAAAATGATCCCTATATCTGTCAATGTTTCGCGTGTCAACCTGTACAGCCATGATCTAATTGATTTCCTTAAATCTCTTCTTGCCAAATACGATCTTGAGCCAAAAATGCTCAGGCTTGAGATCACAGAGACAGCTTACACGGAAAATCCGGATCAGATCATAGAAGTCCTCCCTCTTCTCAGGAAGGAAGGCTTCACTATACTCATGGACGATTTCGGCAGCGGATATTCTTCACTCAATATGCTGAAGAACATCGAACTCGACATACTGAAGATCGATATGCGTTTCGTCGATGACTTCGCGTCATCATCAAAAGCCGGCAATCTTATAACTTGCATCGTCAGGATGGCTAAGTGGCTCGATCTTGATATCATAGTAGAAGGCGTAGAGACAAAAGCTCAATACGATTTTCTGAAAAGCATCGGCTGCGACTATATACAGGGTTATTATTTTTCAAAGGCGATACCTGTCGTACAATTTGAAGATCTTCTCAGCAGCGCTCAGCCTTTCTGGAAACCGGAAACGCAGCCAACGTATGACACTCCTTTTGAAGGAAAAAGCATCTGGAGCACAGATCCTAAGATCGAATTCATTTTCGATGTCGTAGGAGGCATCGGGATATATGAACTTTCCGGCGGAGTGCTTTCGCTTTTAATGGCCAACGACAGCTATAACGACATCATGCGCGGCAGCGCGGAATTTGTGAAAACAAATATCTTTGATACGCTGTGTGATAATGACGCTCTTCTCCTGAATGACTCGATAGAACGCGCCCTTCAGTCAGGCGCAACTGAGACACTGCAGGTGCGGAAAAAACTGCCCGATGGCGATATCATCACTTTGAGAGTACGTCTTAAAATAATCTCGCAAAATGATTATTCTGTCATGATGATGTTCTCACTCTCAGAGGTCCTTTCCTAAATCACATCGAAATGTTTCTCTTTATTTGAGTATATTTAAATGCTATAATCAATTATCCGAATATTTAGTCATGTTGTTGCTCCGGCCTTCAGTTGCGTGACGATATCTATGTCCGCGCCGGCAGTCTATGCTGTCCCGGCCAATTCCGAGTACGCGTACAAGGAAGGAAAATCCGGGAAGTTCAAGACCGTATTCAGCAGAAAGAACGGTACCGCAGCGTACACGTCGATAAATAAAACGAACGGAAAGACTTATTACTACAAGATGAGATACCAGTGCAAACGCGATGGCAAACTCGTCTGGAACAAGTGGACGGATCTTAATTCAATCAAGATCTAAAGGATGGAGGAAAGATATGAGAAGTATGAAAATCAAGAAAGCCGCGGCAGTTTTCGCGTTTGCGGCAGCAGTGACAGCGGTATGTCTTTTCGCGCCTCAGACGGCGCTGGCGTCCGGCAGCTCAAGAGTGATCGGAGATTACCACAAGACAGCACTTCCAAATGCGAATAACATCGTGACGGAAAGCGGATCGAAGTCAGCAAAATCTGATATACCTGTCAAGTATGACCTCAGGACCGCAAAGTCATGGACACCGAACCTGAAAGATCAGAGCGCAAGCGGTATGTGCTGGGCGTTCTCATCTGCGACAGCTATCGAATCAAATCTCTCGATGAACGGATATGGTACATATACCGTGTCCCCTCTTCAGCTTGGTTACTACAGCGCTGCGGATCCTTCGACCAGCGCGAGACCCGCGGGCACAGAGAAAGACACAAACAGGATATCTAACATAATCAATGATGATTATAATAATTTCGCGCAGACCGGCGGAGATTACACCACGGCGGCGATGACGCTCGCCAAAGGCTACGGCGCGATCAACGAAAGCGAACTTCCGTACAGCGATTCTTCGATGAACGCTATAATAGACAGGCAGGTCGCCGGTAAGACCGGGCTTGATGATAAATACGCTTCAAGCAAAAATACAGTTTCGATGACCGACTCATATTTCGTTCCTCAGAACAATATCTCGGCGATGAAAAACTCGATAATAAAATACGGCGCGGGCGAGATCGGAATATATGTTATTTATAATGAGCAAACGAATTCATATGACCCGTACTGGAACACTACTAACAAGTGCCTGTATGTGAGCAAATCAGCATACAACAAAGCAGTCGATAATGGCACCGGCGGCGGTCACGCTGTAGCTGTCATAGGCTGGAACGATAACTTCTCGAAAGACAACTTCAGCGCGTCAGGCGGACCTGAGCCTTCAAAGGACGGCGCGTGGCTCTGCCAGAACAGCTGGTCAACGCAGGGAAGCGATGATGTACAGGACTCCAGCCAGTGCTTCTGGGTATCGTACTACGATTATGATGTATATTATAACAATGAGATCGCGACCTTCTATGAAGCTGTACCGGTTTCGAATTCTTACAGCAAAACATACCAGTACGATGGAACATACTCCCTCGATGGTTTCGCGTCAGCAAAGAAAAAGCAGGCCATAAAGTCGGCTAACGTATTCAAAGCGACATCAGCTTCTACACTCAAGGCTGTGGGATATTACAACCTGAGCGGCTCGATGAAATACAGCATACAGATATACAAAAATCCTAAGAAATCATCCGATCCTACCAGCGGCAAAGCGATGCTTTCCAAAGCTCAGACCGGATCTCTCACATACGACGGCTATTCGACTATAGAGCTTAAAAATGATGTCAGCCTTTCAAAAGGAACGAAATTCGCTGTCGTAGTGACTGCGACATCTAAAAAAGGCAAATCATATGTGGCCACAGACACGAGCTCTACATATGAGCTTTCCGAATACTCAAGCCTGTTGTACAGATCATCCTCTTCAAAGGGACAGAGCTACTACAAAAAGTTCGGCAAGAAGTGGACAGACTACGGCAAGAAAGGCCACAACAACGTGAGGATAAAAGCTTACGTCGATGAAGCCATCTAAATCAAGGATCAAAGCCTATGTAAATAAATAGTCGAAACAGTAAGCTGAAAATACGGGACCTTTTTCGCGGCAGTGGCGAAGAAGGCTCCCGTTGTTTTTATTTCTTTGAAATACATGAGCTGTTTTGCCCTCGCTCCATCGCCTTTCTGTATTGAAGAACCGACTTCTATATTATATTATATACGTAATATCAAGGAGGACAAAATGACTGAAGACAACAGGATCACAATAGAATATCTCGCGGATCACAAGCAGTACATCGATCTGTGCGCCTCGTGGGCATATGGCTGCTGGGGCTGCAGGACGCACGGCAGTTTTGAGCGGTCTGCCGATATGTTCCAAAAAGGAGCAAACAAGACAGATCTGCCTATGACATTCATCGCTCTTTGCGGTGATATGCCGACCGGCATGATAAGCCTCTGGGAGTCAGATCACGACGGATCGCCCGATCAGATACCGTGGCTGGCTTCTCTTTATGTCCATCCGCTGTATCGCGGCAAGGGCATAGCTTCTCTGCTGATCGAACGTCTCGAAAAAGAAGCCGTCGATCTCGGTTTCAAAATAATCTGGCTCTTCACTGAAGACGCAGAACATCTTTACGAAAAAAACGGCTTCAGCAAAGTCGAAACCAAAATGGCAAAATACGGGATGGCGACTATGATGGTCAAAAACCTCAACCCTGCCCATACAGATTGAGCGTGACGCAGCCTGCTATGATGAGGCATATCGAAACTGCCCCGATTGTAGTAATGTGCTGATGAAACAACACCGCCGAGACAACGGCGACCAGAACAATACCGAGCCCTGCCCAAGTCGCGTACGCTATCCCGAGATTCATCCTCGTCAGCAGTTTTGAAAACAGGAACAGACTCATGATATACGCGGCCATGCTTACGATAGACGGGAGCAGTTTGCTGAATCCATCCGAATATTTAAGACATGTCGTTCCAAAGACTTCAAGCAGTATAGTCCCGAACAAAAATACATAATTTATCATGGCTCACTCTTTCTTACTGCCCAGTGCACTTCTGTCAGATACTTGTGCAGCTCTTTTATTTCACACTCCGCGAACAGACGCACGATCTCTCTGTGCTGTTCGTTCGCCGAAGCGCATTTTTCCATGAGCATCTTTTTATCATCTGAATAAAAAGCGTACCCCAGGACACTGTCCTTGATCATCTCGATCTCCTGGATCAGGAATCGATTTTTGCAGGCATTGACATAAATGCCGTGGAACTCATCCTGAAGAGAATCATAATCCGTGAAATTGCAATATTTCACAGCCACATCCATGAGGTCGGTAAGTTCCCTCATACGGTCTATATCGTCATCCGACAGCTTACGCGCGGCGAGACAGGCCGCCAGCGAATCAAGCTCCGCCAGTATAACAAACGCGTCGTCCCTTGCTTTTTTATCTATACCGCGTACACGAAATCCCACGTTCGGTATCTTCTCCAGGACCCTGTTCGCAGTCAATTCGATGAGAGCTTCTCTCGCCGGAGTTCGTCCCAGATCAAGATCCACGCATATCTGCGCCTCTGTTATGACCGTTCCGGGAGCTATTTTTTCTTCGCTTATGGCTTGCACTATCTTACGCTTGGCGACATCGCGAAGCGACCTGATGTTGTCTGTCATATCTCGTTCTCCTTGAATGGTACGAAAGCCGCAGGTCTTTTTGACCGGCGGCTCCCATAATTTTCTTACCAAAGTGTGATAAAAGTATTACTATTCTAGATACTTTCATA